>CAZVVS010000579.1:0-2961 GCA_964630585.1 uncultured Gordonia sp. | reverse complement strand
CGGCCTGGGCCAGCCAGAAGTCCATCCCGCCCTCGACCCCGCCTCGTGGCGCGGCGTCGCACAGCGCCCTCGCTGCTCGCTGCGCCCCGACGACCGTCCCGGCTTGCTGCAACGGCGACCACAGGGCCGAGGTGCCCTTCGGTGTCGTCGAGGACGTGGGGTCGTAGACCCGGACGTCGCCGAGGGTCGAGCGCCACCCCTGGGTGGTGGCCAGCAGGTCGGCCTTGACCGAGGACAACACGGCGGGGCCGTCCCACTCGAGGATGCCCGCGACGGCTGCAGTGGTCTTGCCCGACCTCGACGGTCCGACCAGCGCTACCGCGCCGCGGTCACCGCGGCGGGAGCGACGAGCTGCCCTCCCGACCTTGCCCTGTGTTTGAGGTGGTGGGGGCTCGGTGGCGACCAGGCGTCGACCGAAACGAGCGAGGATCAGCCGTCCCGGCGTCGGACCCGATACCAGTAGCGGCTCAAGATCCCGACGCTTCGCGAACCTCGTCCTGCCGTCGACGCCGAGTGGGCGGCGCTTGGCGGTCCCCACCTTCGAACGGGTCAACCAGCGGACGACGAGCCCTGCCCCGCCCGCAATGGCCGTGATCGCTAGTGCGGTGCAGATCCAGTAGAGCGGCGCACCCGGAAGCGCCTCGGCGTACGGGTCAGCCCACGCCTCGGCAGGGGTGCTCAGGTTGGCCGGGAGGCGCGGCGCAGCATCGGCCGCCGCCGCGAACGGGAGCCGCCCGCCGCCCGATACGGCCAGTGCCAGCCACCCTCCCGCCCACACCGCCCCGACCAACGCCAGCGCGATGCCAGCGATGACGATCACGAGCAGCTCGAAGCTGCCGATGCCTTCGCGTTCCATACCCACGTAGGCCCCTCGACGAGGCGAAACTTCGCGGGCGGATCGAAACCGGCAACAATTCACGTCCCCGCGAACAGGTGGTCGGAGAAGGATGGTCGATGTGACGATCACGGCCCGTCGGGCCAGACCCGACGAAGGTCAACGACTTCGGGACGTTCGCCTCGCCGCACTCACTGATGCTCCAAGTGCGTTCGCCTCGTCGCTCGATGCCGAAGCGGACCGTCCGCTGGAGGTCTGGGACGAGCGGGCGATTCGAAAATGCGTGCGGGCGCAATGCGGTGATGTTCTTGGCGGTAGCCCCTGACAACTGCGTAGTCGGACCTGTGACCGGGCTGCGCGACGTCGAGCCTCCGGCGACGGTCGGACTCGTTTCGATGTGGATCGCGCCGGAAGTGCGCCGTCAGGGGGCCCGCCCGCTCTTAGCCACCTCGCCGGTGATCGAGCCATCGCCTTGTCAGGTGGGACCGAGCCGGGCAAGGAGGTCAACCAGACCGCGGTGCTGGCTATTGCCGAGGTCGGCATCGACATCGGCCGCGAGTTTCCGAAGCCATGAACCGACGAGATCGTCCACGCCGCAGATGTCGTGGCGACCATGGGCTGTGGCGACGCCTGTCGTCTCTTCCCCGACACCTGCTACGAGGACTGGGACCTCCTCGACCCAGTTGGCCAAGACCTCGAGGCAGTCCGCCCGATCCGCGACGAGATCGAACACCGCGTGCGGGCGCTCCTTGTAGACCTGGACTTGGACCCGAACGCTTGACGAGTGGACGACGACCGACCGATCCACTCGTACCGACGGCGTATCATGAGCGTATGAATGCGACGTGGAGTCGCCCTGGCAACGGCAGCGAGTGGATCGCCGCGACCGACCTCGCGAAGCACATTACCGTCGGTGGGGAGTTGCCGAGCATCCCGAGTCCGGTGCTGCTGGATGCCGGAGAGGTACTCCATGCCGATCTTCTCGCCCAGGGCTGGCGCTTCCACGGGGCCGACGTCTCCTATGTCGCTCCCCGGGTCGTTGCGATCGGTGGTCCGCTCATGTTCGGGCTGACCGCAGCGGGCAGCGCCGTGGCTCGTCGCCGTGCGCGTCGCGAGGCTGAGGCGCTGGCGGCACCGCAGTGGCGACCGTTGGGTGCGCTACGCATCCTCGTGACGGACCGGCGTTTGCTCGTGTGGCACAAGGGCGCGCGGGCGTCGGTCTGGTACAGCGTGATCCGTGAGTTCCGACCGGACCTAACGGCGGGTCGCCTTGACATGACCTTCGAGAGCGACCCGCCCTACTGCATCGCGGGGCCATGGGTGCCGTACCTGACGGTCATCCTGACGACGCTTCTCGCTGGTGATCGCGGCGTTACAGCGGTCGAGGACACTCTCGCTGCCCCGCTTGATGTCTGATCATCAGCACACGCTCGCGACGCAAGAGGCCGGGGCGGTCGCCGCCGCGAGCGCCGCAGCCCGTCGTCGAGCGCGCCAGCGGACGGAAGCACTCGCCGCCCCTCCGTGGCGCCTCGGGGCCTATCCGCATCCTCACCACGGATCGGTGGTTGCTCTTGTGGCACGAGGACGCATGGCATCGGTCTGGTGACAGGCGCGATCCGCGAGTTCCGTCTGGAGCTGCCCCGATCTTGTGGACACCGTGTCCATCAGCCCAGTGCAACTCCAAGTCGGTCGACGTTGCAGAGACCTCGCCAACCGAGTTACGGCGAGGTCGAGACAGAATCCCGCCATGAGCGCTGCCTCGAACCGAGATCCTGCGGCGGAGGATCACTGAACTCCTCGCGAGAAAGCTGGGCCGTTGGTTTTCGGTGAGGTCGACTGCCATGCCGCTGATCGAAAGCAGCACGCAGCCCAGGACGCAGCCTTCCCGGACGCAGCCTTCAATGAGGGTAACTCGAGTGGATTTCTGTGGCTCTCGTCACGTTGCGGCAGGCTGTGGAGCGCGGTGCTCCGCTTCTTGCGGTCACCGAACCGGGTCAGCAGTCGCTGCGGCTGGTGCGCTGTGCAGGGCCGTCCTGGGAGGTGAGTCCGATGGCGGCGCGGACGATGGCCTCGGGGGCCTCGTAGGGAAGCATGTGCCTGCGTCCTCGGAGGAGCGTGAGCTCGCT
>CAZVVS010000578.1:0-2969 GCA_964630585.1 uncultured Gordonia sp. | reverse complement strand
GGCCCCTACGCCGACTACGCCGAGGCGTTGCTGGACCAGATCCGCAGCGTCAGCGGTGGTGCCGTAGCCGGCCCTGCGGACATGCCTCCCTGATCGGTCGGTGCCGATCGGTCAGTCGAAGAGACCGCTCATGTGGAACCGGAGCGTGCGGTCGCCGCAGCGCGGGCAGTGGAACGGGCCCGGACCGAGGACGAGGAGGCGGCCGTCGGGCAGCACCCAGTCGACGCCCCGGATCGTGCCGTCGCCGGTGTCCGCGGGGAGCGGCTCGACGTAGAACGTGACCGCACCCCCGCAGTGGGGGCACGCCGCTCCGGGGTCCACGATGTCGGCGTCGACGACCTCCTCACACGTCTCGCACCGGGCGGGCGCCCGGCACTGCTCCTCGAAGTTCGCCATGCCGGCGCCGAGCATCAGCGACCCGCTCCGGTAGCCGCACCCACAGACGCCGCTCACGAACGTTCCCATCGGGTCGATCCTCCCACGCTGTCGATCGCCGGACTCACGTCATCACGCTCGCCGCCCACCGCGACCGCGCGCCCTGGTAGACGAGGGCGAGGTTGACGAGCAGCATCGGGTCGCGGAGCGCGTTCGGAAGGAACGTCGTGTGGGCGACCCCGCCCTCGGCGGTGGGGTCGGGGCACCACGCGCCCAACAGCGCCGTGTCGGTGAACTCGAGCGCCTCAAGTCGGTTGAGCTCGTTCGCCAGCGTCGCCACCTGGTCGGGGTCGAACGAC
This sequence comes from uncultured Gordonia sp., assembly GCA_964630585.1. GTDB lineage: Bacteria > Actinomycetota > Actinomycetes > Mycobacteriales > Mycobacteriaceae > Gordonia. The sequence goes on along the minus strand of CAZVVS010000578.1, from coordinate 2,235 downwards.
AGCGGTGGCGTGAGCACGATGAGGGCGCCGTGGCCGAGCTGGGGGTGGGGTTGGTCGGTGAACACCCGCAGCAGCGATGTCTCGGGAGGTTCGTCGCTGGCCATGACCACCGCGACGGGTCGGGCGCCGGTGAAGGGAACCTCGCACGTGAAGGCCTTGTCGTCGGCGAACCCGAGCAACCCGAGCCGGGGGAGCAGGTCGCCGAGCTGGGACATCGCATCGCCGGCGAAGACGGACGGCGCCCGGCCCTCGGCGGCGAGGACCTTCTCGGGGATGTCGAGCACCTCGTCCATGTCGGGTCGCTCGCCGCCAGGATGCATCGACGCCGCCGGCACACCGCCGACCACCCTGGCCAACGCGTGGGCCCGGGAGTGCGCCGCGGCGTTCTGCAGCAGCGCGGCGACGGTGAGGGCCATGACGATCCACGACTCGTTGTCGTCGTGGACGACGGCGGTGCAGCACTCGGAGATGCGCCGCGCATCGGGGTCCCACACGAGCGCGTTCATCGTCTGCTGCTGGTTCACGGCGCCGACGACCGCGGCGGGATCGGCCTCGCCGCCGACGTCGTCGACCACGTCGGTCCAGATGCGGACGGTGCTGACCTGGCGGTCGCCGCCGCCGACCAGTGGGTCGGCGCGCACGTGCTGGGCGAGCCGGTACGACCACCACGTGAACCCGCGGTCGTCGCGAACCGCCCACTCGTCGTCGATCTGCAGCTGCTCGAAGAGCCGATGGACGACCCGGGCGCCCGCGTCCCCCCGCCGACTCATCTCACACCTCCGGCCGCGACGGCAGACGAGCGTGGGCTCCGGCTGGATCGTTGGGGCAAGTCGCTGGGTGCGGACACGGGATCTCCTCGTCTGCGGGCATTGGCATCGGGCGGCGCTGCGATCCTCACAGGCCGGTCCTTGTCATGTCCGTATTGCGCGACTGTGACACCCGCGGCTCGGCCAGGCCTGCGCTCCCGATCGCCGGACTACGAGGAAGCCGAGAGACTGATCAGGACAGTTGAGAACGCGACGGCGACGCCGACGACACAGACCATCGCGAGCACCGTGGGAACGATCACCTGGGGCGGGGCTGCGGAATGGGGTGGTATTGGGACCGGTGATCCGTGAGCGTCGGTGGTCGGCCGCCCGGTGAGGGAGTGCGGCGCGACGAGCCGATAGTGCTTCTGCCAGTCCGACCCCGACTCGTCCTGCTTCGCGATGGAGTAGAGCCACACCACGAGCGACAAGAGCCACAAGAAGAACCCGATGCCGAAGAACGCGAACGCGGCGAGGATGGACGCCCCCCAGAGCACGCGAGAGCCGATTGCGCACCAAGTGATCCATCCCACCCGTTCGGATGCGAGAGCCCGGGAGGTCTCGAGCGCCCGTGTCGACTCCTCCTTGTAGAGCGGCCCCGCTGCGATCGCGTAGTAGGTCCACTCGGAGAACGACGCCCGAACGGCTGGCGAAAGCCGGTCGAGGCGTACGGTGTCGCGCTGCGTCTCGAGCCATCGTTGCCGTGTCGACCAGTAGCCAACGTGCTCGATCGGCTCACTCATGTGCTTGATGGCGAGCGAGATCGTTGCCAAGGCAATCGCCTGTTCGCCGCGGGCCAACGCCGGGGCAGTGGTGTCCTGGATGGCGCCGGACGCGCGCACGATCTCGGTTGATGCTCCGAGTCGGACGCGCACGAGCGCCTCGACCTGGTCCCGGGCGGAGGTGACCCGGTCGATGTCTTGCGGGGTGCTGGCATGGTGCGTCGTAGCGGCCGCGAGTAGCCGCTGACACGCAGCACCTTCGACGGCATCAAGCGTCGTCACCGCCACGTCGGTGGGGGCGTGTTCCAGCAAGTACTCGAGATCCACGAACTCGGTGAACCGTCCAGAGCGGAGTCCCTCTGCGAGACGGCGGATAGCGACGGACCTCACCTTCGACTTGTCGCTCATTTCGTGGATCTTCCGCAGGTCAACTGCGTGTGGGGCGAGCAGCTCGACGGCCACGGCGATGGCTCTGTCGGTGCTCAAGAGGTCGACGAACAGGGACGGGTCGGACACCAGTGTGAGCGATCTGGGTGCCGCGATCACCAATCGATCGAGCTCTGCGATGGCTTTCGAGGACCCTTCCCTGGCTGCTGCCGTCAGTTCGGCGAACCACGACCGCAGCGTCGGGCTCGTCACTGGGTCCTGGGCAGGGCCAGCGAGGTCTTCACGGAGTCGGGGTGCGATCTTGGCGACCCGCTCATCGA
>CAZVVS010000577.1:0-2972 GCA_964630585.1 uncultured Gordonia sp. | reverse complement strand
CGTTCGAGGGACAGCAACTCCGTCGCCGGGCTACCGGCCCTACGACCCAACGAGCGATCCGCGGGGCCATGACTTCCGAGTGCTGAACATTCAACGCCTTGGCAGGGAGATCCACTCGGCCGGGGTGAGGCTTCAATGAGTTCATCCGTGCGGATGCTCCAGGTCGTCGGTGAGATGGCCGACGATGGGCCGTTTCAGTCGGTGCTCGCGACGACCTTCAACTTCGATGCCGAGTTCTTTGTGAACACCGGGGTACTGCCCGCGCTGGCGGGAGCAGACAGAGTGGGGAGCGGCACCGCAGAACACCGCCGTCATGTCGATGCTGCGGTCGTTCGTGACATCCTGGGCAATCCGTTCGTCGGCGTGCTCCAGGGGTGCCCGTCCCGAGGGCCAACCCCCGGCTGGATCGACCGCACACTCTGGCCGACACGACGACTGGGGGTGCTCCATGCGAAGTGCCTGATCGTCGTCGGGCGCGAGCGAACTCACATCCTCGTCACCTCCGCCAACCTGACCGACGGATCGTGGTGCCGGAACCTCGAGGTAGCCGTGTCCTGGTCGGCCTCGAGGTCACCAACCTCGGTCGAGGAGCGGGGTCGGGCTGAGGCAGCCGCCAACGTGATCGACGGTGTGCGCATCATCGCCGAGGCCGCGGGCGCGCACACGATCTCTGAGCAAGCCGCAGCACTGGTCGAGCCACTTCGCAACGGCAATCCGAGTGAGCCACGAGTCGTGTGGTCGGGCCCCCGCTTTGTCGGGAAGCCCCTCGACGGGATGGCGTCGGGTGACGAGCTCGTCGTCACCTCACCGTTCTGGCCTGGCGAGCAGAAGGCCTCGGTCCAAGTGATGCGCGCCTTCCAGGGAACCGCTCCGACGGTGACGCTCGTGGGACGGAGCACCCCCGGGGGGACGCGGCTCGAGGCTCCGCTGGCCATTCACGACGTTGCGGTGTCGGCGCAGTGTCAGTTCCGTGTTGCGCAAGCTCCGCCGGAGGGCGAGACGCAGGCGGGTCTGGCCTTGTTCCGACCGCTCCACGGCAAGCAGTTGAGCGTCCGCTCGGGCGCTGCGTGGCGGAGCTACGTCGGGTCTGCGAATGGGACCGTTCAAGGGCTCGCGCTCAATCGTCGACGGAACACAGAACTGGGGGTGATCGTCGACGTGGGACCGCTTCTTCGCTCCACTCCGGCGACAGGGACCCCAGTTCCTCCCTCGGGACCCGACCCCGACGACCCGGACTCATTCGGGGGCACCGTGGCCGATGAAGGCGTCAGTCGGCTCGATGACAGGTTCGCTCTCGCCCGGCTGTCCGGCGATGGTCTTCTCGAACTGCACGCAGAGCCCGCACCTCCATCGGGGTCCTCTCTCGAACTCGCCCCTGGATCACCTCCTGTGCCAATGCTGCACAAGACCGACCAGGCACTGCGACTCGATGACCTCGAGATGGAGGCGCTCATCCGACGACCGGAGATCACGCTGTTGGTGCCCGACCGACCTGAGCTGTGCGTCCCTGTCCTTCTCGACGAAGCGTTGAAGCTCCGGGTCGGAGGGGACCACGTTGGAGGCGGCGATGTCGAGGTGGACGAGCTGCTCGACCAACTCCGACGAAACCCCACCGCACGGCCCGATGAGGAGAACAGCGGATCTCCTCCCGAACCGGACGATGAGGTCGGCCACATCGCGGGCAACAGGCGGCGCGTTGTTCCGAGGAGACCGGTGCACAGAGCCAGGGAGGCGATCGAAGTCATCGCCGACGCGGACCGGGCGTTGGGGTCATTCCTCGAGGGCGGGCCACCGGAGCGGCTCGTTGCGCTCCGGATCGGCGGGGCGGGAACCATTGTTGATCTTGCCCGCCGCGTCGCTGCGACGGCAGGAACCAACGGTGGCATGGGAACCACTGCGTCAGCGTTCGTCGTCATTGAGGTCGAGCGACTGTTGAAACGACTCGTCGTCGACCACGCTGCGTACGCAGACGCCCTTCATCCACTCGATGGCGAGGTATCCGAACTCGGCCGACAACTGCTGAAGTCCGTCGAACAGTCCGAGGCCACAACGGCAAAGCGACTACGGCAGCTTCGGGGTTCCGCATGAAGCGCATCCATGGGATCGACCTCGAGGCACCCACCAGGGCCTCGACAGCTGCAGTTCCCGTCGAGGCGTCTGACGTCGACCGTCAGACCGCGACGGGCAAGGCGCTACTGAGGCGCCTGGAAGCCAGACCAGTCCAACTCCTCGCCGACGAGGTCGGAATGGGCAAGACGTATGTAGCCCTCGCAGTGGCAACTGCCCTGCGATCGAGCTCGAGGCCCGCCCGGGTCGCCGTGTTGGTTCCCAACCAGGAACTCGCTCGGAAGTGGCAGCGGGAGGTTCGCGGCTTCATGGGTGGCTGCGTGACCGACCCGAGGCTGCGCCTCCACCCTCCACCCGCTCAATCCGGATTGAATATTCGCTCTGCTTCGGCCAGCAGCGCTTCGCGCCGCGCCGCGGGGACATCCCGCGCGATCAGGAAGCGGTCGAGCAGTTCGGCAGGCGTTAGCCCTTCCGGACTCCCACCCAGCCTCGCCCGTTCCGGCGACTCGACCTCTTTGCGCACGGTGAAGAAGAACGCTCCCTGCCGGCGCAGTGAGTCCCGGACCAGCGCTTCGTTGAACGCCGGCTCGCGTTCGACCGTCAGCTTGAAGATCGCCCGTACGACGGCATCCCGCAGCGGCGCGCGCTCCAGCGCCGCCTGTGCATCGGCCGTCGGGTCCTCGCTGTAGCGCAGGTCTTGCTCTACCGTGACGAATCGCCGCGCGTTGACCTGCACGAACTCCCACGTGGTCTGCCCGCGCGTCAGTTCCGCCAGACACAGCCCTTTTGCGTCGCTCTCTTCGCCAAAATCGATCCGTTCGAGGCTCCCGGCATACACGACCGGTGGCAGACCCTCGCGGTTGCGCGTCAGGTTCTGATGCTTGTGGATATGCCCCATCGCCACG
>CAZVVS010000576.1:0-2987 GCA_964630585.1 uncultured Gordonia sp. | reverse complement strand
CCTCCACGACCGCTCGGAGGATGGAGGCTTTGCGTTCGTCGAGCATGAAGACCACGCTGGATGATACCGACCCCCCCGCCGAGACACAGACCGTCGACGAACTCGAGCGTCGGCGCAGGCAGGTGTCTGCGCGGCGATAGCCTCTCACGCCAATGAGCGAGCACCTCGATGACGATTCGTTCGAGCCGGTGCCTGACGGCGGCATGGACGTCCGCGAGTACCTCCGAGTCCTTGCTCACGACAAGTGGCGGATTCTCGGGACCGCCCTTGCCCTGCTGCTGATCTTCTGGCTCGTGGATGTCTTGTTCGTCGACGAAACGTATCGCTCCACCGTGCCGCTCGCGGTCGAACCGGCTCGGCTCGAGGCGCTCTTCGACTACCCCAACGGGGGCCAGCCCCGATCAGTTGCAGATCTGGAGCTCGAGGCCAAGACCATCGACCTCCCGCAGGTGCAGCAAGCGCTCGATCAGCAACTCGACTTCGGCTACGACGTTGCAGCTCAGCCCTCCCCGGGTTCTACCGGCTCGCTGGACATCTCGGCGACCGCTGCCACCCGGGCGCGATCTCTGCAAGCACTCACTGCCGCCGTGCAGACCTTCATAGACAAACGAATTGCGCTGGGGCTTGCCGCCGTCGAAGAGCGCAAGCAACCGGTGGTCGCGAGCATCGCGGACATCCAGGCCCAACGGGATCGCGTGAGCGCTCCCCTTGACAGCCTCAACTCCCAGCTCGCGGACAACCCCACCCCCGAACGGGAGGCAATCCTGCTCGCGGAGAAGACTCGTGTCGTTGACGAAATTGGGGACGACCTCGCCGCCCTCGATCAGGCGATCGCCGATGCCCAGGGGCCGCTCGAGATCTACGACCAGATCGAGCAGAGGATCCAGGAGGGGTCGACCCAACGCACGACGGGCGCACCCCAGACCGTGTCGGCGTCGCCCGGCGGCGGCCACTTGCCTCTGCTCGGTCTGCTACTCGGTCTGATCCTCGGAATCCTGATCTCCATCGGTCGCCGCGCCCTGGACAAGTCGGTTCGGAAGAAGTCGGAACTCGAGGCGGCGACCGGCAAGACGGTGCTGGGGCTCGTTCCTCGCATCACCGAGTGGGATGAGTCGGACGAACCCCAGAACGTCGCTCTCCACCATCCGGCCTCCCCCCCGGCAGAGTCGTATCGCTCTCTCTGTGCGTCCCTTCCGCTCCTCACCGTCGACCCAACGGTGCGAAGCGTCTTGATAACCAGCGCGATCGATGGCGAGGGCAAGACCACGACGGTGGCCAACATCGCCGTGACCCTCGCCCGCTCGGGCCGGCGGGTGATGGTGATCGACGGCGACCTGCGCAAGCCGCGGCTTCATTCGTTCTTCGGCTCGCCGTCCGACCCTGGATTGACCTCGGCCCTGACAGAGACCCCCATCGCTGACGTCGTCTTGGACGTGCTCGGGAACGGAACCCTGCTGCTCGTGGCTGCGGGAGCGGTCGATGATTGTTCCTTCGAGCTTCTGGACTCCGATCGCCTGGCTCCGGTACTCGACGAACTCTTCGAACTCGCCGACATCATCCTCATCGACAGCCCCCCGGTGGTGCCCGTCGGCGATGCCCTGAAGCTGAGCCGCAACGTCGATTGCGTCCTCGTCGTCGCGGCAGCCGGCAAGACGAAGCCGCAAGAAGCCCGCCGGGCTGTCGAACTCCTCGATCAGGTCGGCGCACCGATTGCCGGGTGCATCTTGAATTCGGTTTCTCGAGAAATGGGCGACGCTTACGCCTTCGAGTACCGCTACACGCTCGATGCGCCTCCTGCAACCTCCCCCATCGACGAGAGCGACCGGGAAGCTCTGGCCGCAGGTGCAGGATCCTCCGAGGACGAACCGTCGACGCTCACCTGATCTCGTCGTAGCGGCGCAGGGCCTCAGCCCGTTCGACGCCGTGGTCGACTATCGGCGCCGGGTAGCCGCCCGGCGGCCCATCGGGCAGCTTCCACGGCTCGTGGATGGCCGGCGCCGGGAGGTCGGCGAGCTCGGGGAGCCAGCGGCGCAGGTAGGCCCCATCGGGGTCGAAGCGCTTCGCCTGGGCGACCGGGTTGAAGACCCGGAAGTACGGCGCCGCGTCCGTGCCGGTGCCCGCCACCCACTGCCAGCCGTGCTGGTTCGAGGCGAGGTCCCCGTCGACGAGGCGCTCGAGGAAGAGGGCGGCGCCGCGCCCCCAGTCGAGGTGCAGGTCCTTCACGAGGAAGCTGGCGGTCACCATCCGCACGCGGTTGTGCATCCAGGCCTCGGCGGCCAGCTGACGCATGCCTGCGTCGACCAAGGGGTAGCCGGTGCGACCGTCCCGCCACGCGGCGAAGCGCTCCTCGGTGGCGGGACCCTCGTCGACGCGCATCGCCCGCATCTTGGGCAGGAAGGCGCGGTGGGCGGTGTCGGGCCGGTGGAAAAGGACGTCGGCGTAGAAGTCCCGCCAGGCCAGCTCCCGGCGAAGGGCGTTCGGGCCGGGCGCACCCGGGGCGAGGCGATCCAGGACCTGACGGGGGTGCAGGCAGCCGTACTTGAGGTAGGGCGACAGGCGCGAGCTCCCGTCCACCCCAGGCTGGTCCCGCCCTTCGTGATAGCGGTCCACGGCGTCGGCGAGGAAGCCGTCGAGCCGGTCGTGGGCGTCGCGTTCACCGGCCAGGGGCAACGCGACGCCATCGGCGAGCTCGACGGGCGGCGGCGTGGTCGTGGGCAGGCCGGCCACCCAGCGCACCGCCGGCGCCGGCGCCGGGACGTCAGTGGCCCTCGGGTCCCACGCCCGCCAGTAGGGCGTGAACACCTTGAAGGGGTCTCCGGCCTGGGTGTGCAGAGTGCCGGGGGCCACGCCATAGGGCGTCCCCACCCGGCGTAGGGTCCCTCCGCGGGCCTCGAGGGCCTCGGCGACCTCGTCGTCCCGGGCCCGCCCGTAGGGGCCGAAGTCCTCGGTGACGTAGACGTCGGTGGCGCCGACCTCCGCGGCCACGT
>CAZVVS010000575.1:0-2991 GCA_964630585.1 uncultured Gordonia sp. | reverse complement strand
CTCGAGCTCGACACCCTGATCCCGGACTCGCCGAACCAGCCGTACGACATGCACGACGTCATCCGCCGCATCCTCGACGACGACGAGTTCCTCGAAGTCCAGGCCGAGCGCGCCATGAACGTCATCGTCGGCTTCGGCCGGGTCGACGGCCTGTCGGTCGGCATCGTCGCCAATCAGCCGACCCAGTTCGCCGGCTGCCTGGACATCGACGCGTCGGAGAAGGCGGCCCGTTTCGTCCGCACCTGCGATGCCTTCAACGTGCCGATCGTGACCCTGGTCGACGTGCCCGGCTTCCTGCCCGGCACCGAGCAGGAGTACAACGGCATCATCCGGCGCGGCGCCAAGCTGCTGTACGCCTACGGCGAGGCGACGGTCGGCAAGATCACCGTCATAACCCGCAAGGCCTACGGCGGCGCGTACGACGTCATGGGGTCCAAGCACATGGGCGCCGACGTGAACCTCGCCTGGCCGACCGCGCAGATCGCGGTGATGGGCGCCTCGGGAGCCGTCGGCTTCGTCTACCGCAAGGAGATCAAAGAGGCCACCGCGCGCGGTGACGATGTCGACGCCCTGATGCTGCGGCTGCAGGAAGAGTACGAGGACACCCTCGTCAACCCGTACGTCGCCGCCGAGCGCGGCTACGTCGATGCCGTCATCCCCCCCAGCCACACCCGCGGGCAGATCGCCAACGCGCTGCGGCTGCTGCAGCGCAAGATGGTCGTCATGCCCCAGCGCAAGCACGGGAACATCCCACTATGACCGAGCAGCAGGAGGCCGCGGCGCCGACGCCCCCGAAGCCGCCGTTGGTCAAGGTCGAAAAGGGCAGCCCGACGCCGGAGCAGGTCGCGGTGATCACCGCGATCATCGCCGCAAAGGCCGCCAGTGGCGGTCCGGCCACCCCGCCGACCCGCGACGAATGGGGCCGCCCGGTCGACCGGCTGCGGCCGCATTGGGCGTCGGCGACGAGTTTCTGCACACAGCCCTGGTGACCGGCGGCCCCGAGGTCGTCCTCGGTTCCGCATCGCCGGCGCGGCTGCGCGTGCTGCGGCATGCCGGGCTCGATCCACGAGTCCTGATCGCCGACCTCGACGAGGACGCCCTCGTCGCGGAACTGGCCGCGGCGCCGCCCACCGAGATCGTCACCCGCCTCGCCACCGCCAAGGCCGATGCCCTCATCGCACGCATCGACTCCCCCGACGCACTGCTGCTCACCTGCGACTCGATGTTGCGCATCCGTGGCGAACTCGTCGGCAAACCCCATACCCCCGACGTCGCGCGGCAGCGGTGGGCACAAATGTCGGGCCAGTCGGCGGACCTGCTCACCGGTCACTGCATCACCCGCATCGTGGACGGCACACCTGTCGACCGGGCCGCCGACTGCGAATCCACCGAGATCCGCTTCGCCACCGTCGACACCGGGACCATCGATGCTTACGTGTCGACCGGGGAGCCGCTCGCGGTGGCCGGCTCGTTCACCCTCGACGGCTACGGCGGGTGGTTCGTCGACGGCATCGACGGCGACCCGTCGTCGGTGATCGGTATCAGCCTGCCCCTGACCCGTCGCCTACTGGCCCGGGTCGGCGTCGACGTCACCGCGCTGTGGTCACCGCGCTCGCGGTAGTCTCGCAGGCACAGCCCCCGCGCGACGAAAGGCTCCCCAACATGGGTGTCGAACTTGACCCGAACCCGGCCTTCGCCTCCTACGCCCATCCTGAGCGTCTGGTCAGCACCACCTGGCTCGCGTCCCATCTCGGCACGCCCGGGCTCAAGGTCGTCGAGTCCGACGAGGATGTGCTGCTCTACGACATCGGCCACATCCCCACTGCACAGAAGGTCGACTGGCACCTGCACCTCAACGACCCGGTCACCCGCGACTACATCGACGGGGAGGCATTCGCCGAACTGATGCGCGCCAAGGGGATCAACCGGGACGACACCGTCGTCATCTACGGCGACAAGAGCAATTGGTGGGCGGCGTATGCCCTGTGGGTGTTCACCCTGTTCGGCCATCCCGATGTGCGCCTGCTCGACGGTGGGCGCGACGCGTGGATGTCGGAGGACCGCGACTCCTCCCTCGACGTCCCGGAATACCCGCGCAGCGACTACCCGGTGGTGGCGCGCGATGACTCGGCAATCCGCGCCTTCGCCGACGAGGTCCTGACCGCGCTCGGCACCGAACCGCTGATCGACGTCCGGTCGCCGCAGGAGTACACCGGCGAACGCACCCACATGCCCGACTACCCGGAGGAGGGGGCCCTGCGCGGCGGGCACATCCCGACCGCGGTGTCGATTCCGTGGGCCAAGGCCGCCGCGCCCGACGGCCGGTTCCGCTCGCGCGCCGAACTCGACGAGATCTACGCCGGATTCGACCCGGCCGAACCGACTATCGCCTATTGCCGCATCGGCGAGCGGTCCAGCCATACGTGGTTCGTGCTCACCCATCTCCTCGGCTTCGACAAGGTCCGCAACTACGACGGCTCGTGGACCGAATGGGGCAACCGCGTGCGCGTGCCGATCGCCGTCGGCGACGAACCGGGCGGGGTTGCGTGACCGGTCTGCCCGCACCGCTGGCCGAGATCGTCGACGATTTCGCCGCCCTCGCCGAGTCCGACCGGGCGACGCTGCTGCTCGAGTTCGCCGACGAGTTGCCGCCCCTGCCCGACGACTTGGCGCCCGAGGCGATGGAACCGGTCCCCGAATGCCAGTCGCCGATCTTCCTGTCCGTCGACGCGTCGGACCCCACCGCGGTGCGCCTGCACTTCAGTGCCCCCCGCGAGGCACCCACGACGCGCGGGTTCGCCGCCATCCTGCACCAGGGTCTCGACGGCCAGCCCGCCGACGCGATCGTCTCGGTGCCCGCCGACTTCGGCTACGAGCTGGGCCTGGCATCGGTCGTCTCACCGCTGCGGCTGCGCGGCCTGGCGGGCATGCTGGCACGCATCAAGGCCGCGATCGCGCGCGCCGGGTAGCCACGCGCGATGGACTTCCTGC
>CAZVVS010000574.1:0-2991 GCA_964630585.1 uncultured Gordonia sp. | reverse complement strand
GCGTGGGCCGACTACCAGGTCCCCGTGGCGCCCTACTTCCTGCTCGTCGACGGCAACAACGGCAGCCAGGGCAGCCCGGGCAGCGATCCGCTGGCGGTCTCCGGCGGCGGCGGCGGCTCGGGCGGCGGCGTTCTCATCCGCGGCGCGTTCACCTGCAGCGAGACGGCAGTGATCAGCGCTCGCGGCGGCCTTGGCGCCGACGTGGTCGGCGGCATCGGCTGGGGCACGGGCGGCGGCGGCGGCGCCGGCGGCCGCGTCAAGTTCCTCGGCCCCGGCAACCCGGCCGACTGCCGCATCGACCTCGAGGGCGGCCAGGCCGGCACCGGCACGCCGGGCACCTTCATGCCGGCGCTGCCCGGCGGCCCCGGCGGCATCGGCGCCAAGAATGGCGACGCGATGCCGGCCGACGAGGTAGCCCTGGTGGACTTCGCCCAAGACGGCGCGGATGGTTCGGTCGACGCCGTGGCGAGCCTGGACCAGCCGGCCAACCTCTGCACGACCTCGCTGTTCAGCTTCTCGAACGCAGTGCCGGTGGCGATCCTCGACAATACCCTGGTGACCTCGACGATCAACGTCGCGGGCACGGGCACCTATCTGGCAGATATCGACGTCACGACCAACATCGTCCACACTTGGGCCTCGGACCTCGACGTCACGCTGACATCGCCGACCGGCACCATCTCCACGCTGACCACCGACAACGACGGCAGCAACGACAACGTGTTCAACGGCACGCTGTGGGACGACGACGCCAACCCGGGCAGCCCGGCCAGCGCGCAGCCCCAGCCGCCGATCCAGGGCTTGGTGACCGAGCACACCTTCACGAACCTCGTCACGGCCACGCCGCTCGTGGCCGAGGAAGCGATGGGCGCGTTCGTCGGCCAGAACCCGACCGGTGTCTGGACCCTGTCGATCTTCGATGACGCGGGCGGCGACACCGGTACGGTCACCTGGTCGATCGCACTGCGCACCTGCGCCACGGGACCGGCTCCGTCGCTGGTCAACGTGTCGAACGGGATCTCCGCCCCGATCAACGACCTGACGACCAACACGTCGACGATCAACGTCTCCGGCGCGCCGACGGTGATCACCGACCTCAACCTGACGACCTTCATCGTCCATCCGAGCACACCCGACCTCGACATCTCACTGACATCACCCGCCGGAACCTCGGTGACGATATCGAATGACTGCGGATCGGCGAACTTCACGAACAGTACATGCAGCGGCGCCAACGTGTATAACGGCACGCTGTGGAACGACAGCGCGGACCCTGGCAGTGACGCAAGTACCCAGACGCCGAACGCCGCCAGCAACACGGCCACCGACCACACCTACACCGCGAGCACGCCGGTCGCGACCCTGGTGCCCGAAGAGGCGATGGCGGCCTTCATCGGCGAGAACCCGAACGGGATCTGGACGATGCAGATCTACGACGACACCTCCGCCAACACCGGCAGCTTCACCTGGTCGATGGCGATCTCGGCCTTCACGCCCGGGTCGACGGCGCCGACGACGGCGGACCTGACGATGGAGAAGATCACCAACCCCGCCGGCCAGACCACCGTGATCGCCGGCAACAACCTGGTCTACCGCGTGATCGCGCGCAACCTCGGGCCCGACAGCACCACCGGGGTGGTCGTCGAGGACACGCTGCCTGCGAACACCGTGTTCATCAGCGCGGTGCCCAGCCCGGGCGCACCGGACGGTAGCTGCACCTTCACGGCGGCGACCCGGCTGGTCCGCTGCACCTGGGTCGCCGCGGTACCGCCGGGGGCGTCGACAGGGCTCGGCACCAACGCGCGCTTCGTCGACATCACGATCCGCGTCTGCTCGGGCGTCACCTGCAACACGGTGCTGCAGAACCGCGCGCTGGTGCGTGACAACAACACCCAGCTCGGCGCGCAGATCTACCGCCAGGAGTTCACGAGTTCGACGGGCGACTTCGTGATCACCAACGACGGGCAGCCGAGCGCCAACTGGATCTTCGCCAACAACTGCACCAGCAGCACCAGCAACCTCGGCGCGGGCCACACCACGCCGGGCACGCTGCGCTGGGGCAACCCGCTGACCTGTGCCGACTTCGGCGCGGCGGCGACGAATGACCTCGCGCGGACGCCGCTGATCAACACGGCCGCCTGCGTGGCCAACCTGACCTTCAGCTTCAAGTACTACGTCAACTTCCAGGAAGCCGAGCCCTTCGACGAGGCCTTCGTCGACGTCGGCATCATCGTCGGCGGGACGCTGACCCGCGCCGCGGCGCTGGCGGGCGCCCCCGGCGGCACCGGGCAGGTCACCCTGGTCAACGACTTCAACACCGTGCAGACCGCTCCGGTCTGGCAGACGGCGACCATCAACGTCACCAACCTGCTCGGCACCATCCCGCCGAACATGATCGTCCAGGTCCGGGGCAACACCCTGGACGGCGCCGGCAACCAGGGCCAGGGCTTCATCGTCGACGACGTGACGGTCAATTGCGACCGCTCCGGCGACCCGAACCCGAACAACAACGCGGCCGTGCTCAACACGACCGTCCAGACGCAGTCACGCTTCGCGATGACCAAGACCGCCGACCGGCGCGAAGTGCCGACCGGCAACGAGGTGACCTACACCATCGTCGCGACCAACCAGGGCCCCTCGGACTCCGCGGGCACGGTGATCCGCGACACGCTGCCGGCGAACTTCGAGTTCCTCGGCGCGACGACCTCGCGCGGCGCCTGCACGGCGGCTACGCCGCTAGGCAGCACCTCGACCGTCGTCACCTGCAACATCGGTGTCCTCGGGGCGCCGGCGGGCCTGCAGTGCGTCACGCCGGTGCTGCCGAGTACGGTAACGATCAGCATCCGGGCGCGAGCGGCAAGCAACCTCAGCGAGGCGACGACCGGCTGTCCGGAGGGCCTGGTCAACAACGTCGCCGAGATCACGTCCGCCAACTGCCTGCCGAGCCTGGGCGTCCTGAACGCCACCGCAGCGACCTGCGTCGTGCCCAAG
>CAZVVS010000573.1:0-2991 GCA_964630585.1 uncultured Gordonia sp. | reverse complement strand
GGGGTCTTTGAGGCGCTGCGCCAGCTCAACCTCTTCCCCGACATCGACGAGGGAGACGATCCCGAACCGCCGACCGTCGAAGACATCCTCGACAAGCTCGAGGTCCGCCTTCAGCGCAAGCTCGCCGGCGGCGTGAGCCACCCGGTGTGGGTCAGCTTGGCCGACCGGCTCGAAGCCCTTCGCCGGGCGAAGATCGATTCCGCTGCCGCGTCGGTGGAGTTCCTCAAGCAGCTCCTCGAGCTGGCCAAGGATCTGGTCGAAGCTGAGAAAGCCGAGGAGGAGGGGCGCCTCGACGACGTGAAGGTGGTCGACCCAGACAAGGGGGCGCTCACGCAAATCCTCGCCGAGTACGCGCCGCCCGATGTCCCGGTGATCATCGAGACCGTCGTCGAGAAGATCGATGCCATCGTCCGTCCCGTGCGTGGCACCGGCTGGCAGGAGAGCCAGCCCGGCGACCGCGAGGTCCGCCAGCAGCTCCGCCTCGTCCTCAAGGACAGCGGGCTGCCACCCCAGGGCGAGATCTTCGACCGCGCCTACGCCTACGTCCGCGAGCACTACTGACGGCGGCCAATGGGCACGGCGGAACCCCGAAGTCGCTACCTCGCCGGTCTGATCGAGGCACTGGGCCTCGAGCTGGTCGCCGCGCGATCAAGTGGCTCATCGCCGATCATGATCGAAGGCGGCCAGCGCCTCGACACCGATGGCATCGGAGCGACGTATCGCTTCTCGCTGCTGTACGACTCCGCGCTCCCCGAAGGTGTACCAGTTCGCTTTGAGGTCAACGGCCGTCGCTGGGACGCAGAGGTGCTTCAGCGCGAGGGCTTGAGCCTCCTCGTCCTCGTGCGGCGCGACAAGCAGGGCGAGCTGCCAGCAGCCGTGGTCCCATCTGCGCTCCTGTTCGCCGAGCCCTGGTATCTGATCGAATTGCTCCAGGCAGCCGTGAGCGACCTGGCCGCCAGTCAGACACACACCGGGCCGACGGACGACCTCCTCGACCTTCTCGTCGGGCGCAAACACCCGGGAGCCAGTGGGTCAAATTCGATTGCAGCGTCCGACCTCAACCGTGAACAGGTCGAGGCCGTCGTGGCATGCACGTCCAGCCCGGTGTGGTTCGTGTGGGGGCCACCGGGAACTGGCAAGACAACAACGTTGGGTTACGTCGTCAAGCAGTCCGTCGAACAAGGTGAACGGGTTCTCGTGACAGCGCACAGCAATGTCGCCGTCGACGCCGCTCTGCTCGCCGCACTCAAAGCCGACCCGGACGGCCTGTTGCTACGCACGGCCGTCCGAGCCGGACCGGCTGTTCTGCCTGCAGCCCGACAGTCCGGCCGATCAACCCGGGAACTTGCCCTCGCTCGTGATCCCAAGCTCAGGCAGCGATACGAGGAAGTCAGTCAGCAACTGGCTTCGTCGGCTGGTAACCCCCTCGGAACGCTTCTTGAGAAGTGGCGGTCCACGATGCAGGACCTTCGCAAAGCCGAGGACGACCTCATCGAACGAGGCGGTCTTGTGTTCGCCACCCTTTCGAAGCTCGTGGCGTCGGACGCGCTCGCAGGCCGGGCCTTCGACGTGGCCATCGTCGACGAAGTGTCGATGAGCTACCCCGCCCAGGTGGTCGTGGCCGCGGCCCATGCGCGCAGCCGAGTGAACGTCTTCGGCGACTGCCGGCAGTTGCCACCCATCGTGCTCTCGGAGAGTGTCGTCGCTCGCGAGCGCCTTGGCCGCGACGTGTTCACCGCATGCGGAGCTGATCATCCCGGGGCCTCCGGTGTCACGATGCTCAAGGAGCAGTTCCGGATGCACCCCCAGATCAGGAAGGTCGTATCCGACTTCGCCTACGGCGGCGCTCTCCGTGACGCACCCGGTATCGAGGCGGAGCGTGAGCCCATCGCGCGTCGCGCTCCACTTCCGGGTCATGCCGTTGCTTGGCTCGATGTCGGGCCCCTTGGCGCAACCCGGTTCTTCGACCGACACCATGGGTCGCGGTTCAACCCGATCAGCGCCCTGTGCTGCATTCGCGCAGCGATGGAGCTCGACGGTGAGCGCGCCGTGATCCTCACTCCGTACCGCACCCAGGCTCGCCTTCTCGGTGCGTTGGTCAACGACGCCGCTATGGCTCACGTCGAAGTCGGCACGATCCACCGGTATCAGGGAAGTGAGGCACCCACCGTGATCGTCGACCTTGTCGATGGCTCCGGGACGAAGGTGGGCCAGCCGTTCAAGGGCCAAGGCGGAGAGCGACTGTTGAACGTAGGCCTGAGCCGAGCGCAGGGGAAGGTGATCGTCGTCGGCAACGGGACGATGCCGACGCAGGATCTGACACGGCGGTCGATCGCAGCGCTCGCCTCCGTACGGCACCACCACAAAGCACCACCGTCGACACCTTGGTCTGGCACGGGTGAGCATGGGTTCGCCATGTCGATGCAGCGGGGAATACCGGCGCCCGCGCCGGTGGATCCAGCCGGCGTGGTGGCAGCGTGGCTGCCCGACGAGCTACCCGTCGAGCTTCGATGGCTTCAAGGCCCCCATGCCGACCGATGGGAAGGTGGCCACCCGTCATGGCTCGGACCCGGCGGCTCGTTCGGCGTGTTCGCGGTGCGACCCGGCGGTGTTGTCAGCATCACGCTGGCAGGAGCAGCCCGATTCGCCGAAGCGATGTCAGACGCGATCACCGGAAGCCCACTCACCCGCCGCCCTGCGCTCGACCGTGCTACTGGAAAGGCTCCTCCCAAGGCGTCACGTCATGACCAGTGCGGTCGTTGCGGCGCGAGAGCCGTGCCTGCAGCAGCGACTCGCTACCGCATCGAGCTCGAGTGCGTTGCATGCCACGGCGTCCGTCAGGCAACCGACCGTGAGGTCAGCGCGTGGATGCGTGAAGTCGGACCGCGCTGCCCACACTGCGGTCGGGGAATGCGGCTCATTTCTGGACCTCGGGCTCCGTACGGGCCGTTCCTCGGCTGCTCGGGCTACCCGGACTGCGATGGGAAGATG
>CAZVVS010000572.1:0-2998 GCA_964630585.1 uncultured Gordonia sp. | reverse complement strand
ACCGCGCCCGGTCCTAACCCAGCGCCGCGAGCACCTTTGCTCAGCACAGTCCTAGGAGGTGTCGAGCGGCGGGACTGGTGAATGTGATCCTGCTCTCGGCATCGACCACGCAGACGAGGTCCGACGAGTTCTCGAACATCGCCCGGTACCGACGCTCGGTGTGTTGCAGCGCAAGATCCCGACGGAGCTCAGCACTCTGCAGGGCGAGACATGCCTCCCATGCAATGGAGTCGAGCACCCGTTCGGTGGCACGATCAAGGTGGCCCTCCGCTGTCAACATGGCCAGTCCTCGCATGCCGCCATCGACGATCAGCGGGAGCAGCATGGACTCGGCTTCTGCGTCGAGGAACCCGACCAGTCCGGGTGAAGTGCTGAGGCGGCCCGGAACCCGGCATAACCGCCCTTCCCGAAGCGCCTTGAAGACCGTCGCATCGACATCGATCGCCACCGCTCCCATCGATCCGCTCCGGTCGATCCAATCGGGCTCGGACGTCGCGGCGATTCGCAAACCGTTCCCGCGTTCGAGGAGGACGAGGCCACTTACGGGCCGGCTCCGTTCGGCGACGCGCAGTACACCGCTGAGAACGGCCTTGGCGATCTCCTCTGACTCAGCAGCGCTAACGAGGCGTTCGGCAGTAGCTGCACGGATGCGTTCTCTCGCCACACTGCGCTCGTTCGCCCGGACCAGGTCAACCATCCGCGCCAGGACCAAGAGGGCGACGATCGCCGATCCCACAGAGGTCAGCACGATCTGCAGTCCATGCTGCGCTCGGACCTCGACGAAGAGCAGGAGGGGCACGACGAGCACCGCGGCAACAGAGATCGCGAGACGGCGCCGGGTTAGTTGAGGCTCCCGCAGCTCAGGACGATCGGTGAGTCTTCGTACCTCTGGGTTGAGGACACCTGCGGCGTAGGCGATGAAGGCCACCGGAAACGCGAAGGAGATTACCCAGCCAGCCTGCTCCACACCCATGTCGTGGAGGATCGCCCCGGTGTCGATCACGAACAGGACGAACATGCTGAGTGCGAGGAGGTAGTAGCTGGGATTGCGCTTGCCGGGCCCCACTGCCAACAACGCCGTGGCCACCACGAGAGCGATGGTGATCGCCGAGTACGCCCCATCCAGCGCACGGATGTCCATCGGGATCGTGCCATCCATCAGGAAGGGGGTGACGGCGAGGGCCCAGAAAGGCAAACCGATCAGCGCGCCCAGCAAGAGGGCGTCGAGCACATCTGCGCGGTTGTTCTCATGGCGACGAGCCCGAGCAAGATCGAGTTGGCCGAAGAAGATGAAGATGTAGCCGGCCATGACCACCATGTCGGCTGGCGAGGGGAAGGGGAAGGGATCGTCGGCCAACGCCCCGTGAATCCCTCGAACGAGCACCCCGACGACGAAGCAGATGAGGCCGAGGTACAGCGAAAGCCAGACTCGACGCTGTCGCCGGTCGATGTTGTTGCGCAGGCCCAGTCCCGCGAGCACGGTGCAGGCGAATGCGATGACCAGGCCGAGGCTCAGTCGCTCAGTCTCAGCGAGGAACGGCAGCAGCAAGCACGCGCCGAGACCGGCGGTCAGCGTGGCGCGCGAGCTGGGGAGCCTCATCCCCCTTGAGGTCGGCCTGATCAGTCACGGTGTGAGGTTCTGGCAGGCGTGTCCGGTTGGCTCACGACTACCGAATCTGGGGGGGGACCTCAGGCCACCGAGGGTCGTGGGCTGCTACGGGCCGGCGGTCAGGCCCTCGGTCGTGGCCAGCCGGACCTCATCACCGAGGCGCTCGTCGCTGAGAAGAACCGGCGGGAGAGACACCTTCCCCGCGACGCCCCGACCTCGAAGGATCTCTGCCATCGGACTTGCTTGCGGATCCCTCACGAGTGCTCGCATGGCCTCAACATTGATCGTGAGAGGTCGGCTCTCGGGTGAATCGAGGTACGAGGCGGCCGGCAGATCACAGATCACCTCGCAGGGTGTGTGCCGAGCGCCCAGCAAAGCTCGATGAAGTTGACGTCACCGATGCCAACGACGTTGGAGATGCCCTTCTGAAGGCAGAGCCAGTAGAGGCCGTGGAACAGCGCGGGGCTGACCACGCCATTGCGATAGTCCGGACGCACGGCGATCGTCGCCTGGTCCAAAGTCGTCGCTGATCGAAGCTCGATCCCGTGGAAGGCTTCGATCTCGGGCACCGTGACGGCCCACTCCGGTCGCGCCTCGATGTCCGCGAGTGACTTGAATCCTCGCTCGGATGCCAGGATGACGCGTGTGCTGCCCGCAGGCATGCAGCGTTCATGGTCGATGACGACGATATGAGTGGAGGCTTCGTCAAACGGGTCGTACTCGTTCGCCATCACCGCAGCGTCGTTGCCGAAGAACTCAGAGAAGACCTCCAGTTCCGCGAACCGCCCGATGTCCGCGAAGACGCTCTTCCCGTCGATCAGATAAGTGCCGAAGGGCAGGTCACCCCGGTCGGACCGACCCTGAAGATCCAGAAACAGTGCAGTGAGACGGCGCACGTCCTCGTGACGGAGGAACGGATCACGAGCCGTCGAGGGGAACTCCTCGAACTCAAGATCGGTGGCTCCGAAGAAGGAGGCGGTGAACCGCGCCGCCTCGAGAGGATCGAACTCCTTGCAGGTGTACACATCCACGCTGAAGAAGGGCCGCGGCTCATCCCAGGCGTAGAAGTGCGCGCCCGAAGTCTCCCAGTGGATCCAACCCGCCCAGCCGTAGCGATCTGACTGGTGTGTGACTGGGGTCAGCAGTGTCGTCATGTCAAGGACGCCGGAAAGCTCGCCAAGGTAGGTCTCAATTGTCGGCGCGGCGATCGGCGCATCGACGTGGCCCTCGATGACCATCCTCTGACGATGGATCGTAGGTGCGAGATCGTTCACGCGAGTCCCTCAGACGTGGTGCGGCCGCCTGTCGGTTGTACGTCCAGCCTCTGACCCGCCGAGTCAGGCATAGAGGGAGTCGATCTCGTCGGCGTACTTCGCGTGGATGCCCCGT
>CAZVVS010000571.1:0-3002 GCA_964630585.1 uncultured Gordonia sp. | reverse complement strand
CCTCATCCATATCGCCGACCCGCGGCGCTGAGCGTCCCGCACTGCCGCGGCAGGAATCCGCGATCGGGTTCCGCCCGCAGCGCGGAGGAGAACACGACCGCGCGAAGTTCGACCCGCTGCCGGTCAATCCTGAAAGGCCGGAAGCCGAACTTCTGCGCCTGCCTCCTGAAAGGGCCGGGTAAGCCGTTGCAGGTACTGCTGATCGTTGCGGCTCAGAAGGTCCTGCTTCGTCAGGTTCCCCCCGGTCGTCCGCCTGTAGCTGATCCACGGCCAGCTGATCGACGATCCGTCGCGTAGATCGAAGACAAGCCCGATCGGCTGACCCCTCACAATCGGGTGCTCACGACCGCGGACGCGACGGACATCAGCAATCGAGCAACTCCGGGCACCGAAGCGGACCGTAGTCGGCGTCACAACCAGTCGATGCCGCACCAGCATCGCCCCCAGGATCACGACCAGCGCAGCGCCGCACAAGAGACCCATCCGCCAGCCCCAGATCTGACCGGGCACGAGAACGACGAACCCGACTGCGGCGATCGGGTTCCAAACCACGATTGGCCCGCGAGCGCGGAAGGTTGAGCAGTTCACCGTGGTCGACGCAGCGGACACGTCGCCACTGTCACCCGGCCGCTTCGACCGACCCTCGACACCACCAGTCGTTAGACGGCCGACACGAGCGCGCCGTCAACACCACCCAGGCCGTCGATGCCGGCGGCGAGGGCGGACGGCATCTCCTGCATGATCTGGTGGCCGACGCCGGGAAGCACGGTCAACGTCGCCCCCGGCACCAGCTCGGCGATCTCGCGAGCATGGCCGGGCGGCGTGATCCGGTCGGCGTCACCCACGACAACCGCGGTCGGAACGTCGACGAACGGCAGCACCCGACGTACATCGTGCTGAGCGAGCGAGTTGCCGGCCTCGACCATCGAGGCCGGGGCCATGGCGGCCAGCATCGTTCGAACCGCGTCGATCATGTCGGCGCTGACGTTGCGCCCGAACACGGTGCGCACCAACACGGCCGAGAGGTCGTCGTCGTGCCAGGGGTAGGCCTTCCGCGACAACCGCAAGCCGGTGACGAGCCCCAGGCCGGCGATGCCCCAGACGGTCCGGAAGTCGCCGCGGCGTGGCGAGATCTCGACCGCACAGGCACTGGTCGCCACGAAGTACATCGCGCCGACCCGATCCTTGACCGCCGCCCGTTGCCGGTCGACGAGGTGGCCCATCGTCATGCCGCCCATCGAGTGCCCCACGAGAACCGCGTCGCGAAGGTCGAGTTCGTCGAGCAGCAACGCCAAGTCGTCGGCCGTCGCCTCCAGCGACACACCATCGCTGCCGGCGCGCGACTCACCGTGCCCGCGCATGTCCCACGCGAGCACGCGGTAACGGTCCTCCAGCAGCGTGATCAGGGCCGACCAGATCCACCACTGCAACGTCACACCGTGCATGAGCACGACGGGACGCCCGTCGGGCACGCCGGTCTCGACGACGTGCAGCTCGCCACCGTCGGCGGTGGAAAGCCGGTGGTGAATGAGCCGGTGTTCGGTCGCGGCGAGCGCGTCGAGCGCCGGTTCGTGGCGGTTGCGGAGACGTCCCCCGGCGGACTTGACGGCGGACACGCCGGCGAGCGCGACCAAGCCGAGCCCGAGAACAGCACCGGCAGGTTTTCGGAATCCCACGTCAGTCGATCGGAAGTCGGGCGAAGAGCTCGAGCTTGCGCTCCTCGAACTCCTCGAACGTGATGTCCTCGTTCTCGAACTGCTGATGGATCTTCTCGATCAGCTCGAGCAACTCGGGGGCTGAGAGCTGCTTGTCCTCGTCGCCCAGCAGCTTCTCGACCTCGTCAGGATCGACGGCGGTGGGATCGACGGCAGGGCCGTTCAGACGCTTCTCCCGCTTGGCAGCAGCCTTGGCCTTCTTGGCGCGGTCGCGCTGCAACTTCTCGAAACTCGTTCGTTGTACGCCCATGATGGGCCTCCTTCTGGCATCGGACCGCCCAACTGGCGCGGCGGACACGACGAAGCCGCCGGCGAGGTGCCGACGGCTCCTCCACGCGACTGGCGGCCGCTGGACCAGTGTAGATGGTCGACGGCTCGGAGGCCCGTCAGGAGGCGCACCGAAGTGGCCGTCGTCACCTCGGCAGGGCGCGCACCAGCCGAGAAACCGCCGCTCTGAGCTCGTCGGGCCGGAGCGTCGTGAAGCACATGCGCAGCCGGTCACTCGGCCGCCCGTCTGGCGAAAAGCCCGGCGAGAACGCGGCCCCGGGCACGAACGAGACCCCCTCGCCCAAGGCCCGGTCGAACAGGTCCGACGACGACGATCCGTCCGTCAACCGAGCCCACACGAACATCCCTCCATCGGGGAGAGCGGCTTCGATCCGACCACCGCCGAAGTCAGAAAGTGCGTCGACGAGAACCCCGGCGCGAGTGCAGTAGTCGGCGCGGATCAAGCCGAGCTGGGCCTCCATGAATGCCGTATCACCGAGGACGTCAGCGGCGAGGAGCTGGTCCAGCGAGCTGGTGTGGAGGTCACTCGACTGCTTGAGGCGCACCACCGCGTCGGTCAACCACGCCGGCCCGCGCAGCCACCCGAGACGCAGGCCGGGGGCCAGCACCTTCGATGCCGAACCGAGGGTGACCACCAGGTCCGCGGCCGGCGTGCCGGCAGCGAGCGCACCCAGGGACGGCTCGGCCTCGCCGGCCCACCTCAGCTCCCCGTATGGATTGTCCTCGACGACAACGAACCCGAACCCCACAGCGAGCTCCAACAGCCGCCGACGACGAGCCGCGCTCAACGTCGCCCCGGTGGGGTTGGCGAAGTCGGTGACGACCGACATCAGTTTCGGACGAAGGCCGCTCTCCAGCACCACGCCCAGCGCCTCGACATCGAGCCCGTCCTCGTCGCTCGCCACAGCGTGCAACTCCGCGCCGGCGGCACGGAACGACTGAAGCGAGCCGTGATTGCTCGGATCGGCGACGACGACGAGGTCGCCGGGGTCCAGCAGG
>CAZVVS010000570.1:0-3005 GCA_964630585.1 uncultured Gordonia sp. | reverse complement strand
CAACCGACTTCATCAAGGCCCACAACCGCCGATCCGAGTTCCTCAACCACTGCCCTGACCTCGTCATCGTCGACGAAGCTCACAGTGCCGTCGCCGATGGAGCCAGCGGGGGTGCAAAGGCGCGCACTCAGCGCTACGACCTCCTTCGCGACATCGCTCGGGACCCCAGCCGTCACCTGGTTCTTGTCACCGCCACCCCGCACTCCGGAAAGGATGAAGGCTTCCGGAACCTGCTCGGCCTGCTCGACCCGGCCCTCGCCACCGTCAACCTCGATGACGTAAAGGGGCGCGAACACCTCGCTCGCCACTTCGTCCAGCGCCGCCGGGCCGACATCCGCCGTTTCTTGGACGAGGACACTGCCTTCCCATCGGACCGCGAGACCAAGGAAGCTCCCTACGAGCTGTCCGCCGAGTACGCCGCATTGTTCGATCGAGTCCTCGACTACGCCCGGGAACAGATCACCGACGCCACCACCGGCCAACCGGTACTACGCCAACGGGTTCGCTGGTGGTCCGCACTCGCACTACTCCGCACCCTCGCCTCATCCCCGCGGGCCGCAGCCGCAACCCTCCGGACCAGGGCAGCATCGGCAGAGGCGTCGACGATCGAAGAAGCAGACGCCCTTGGGCGCGCCGCAGTGCTCGACACGGCCGACGACGAAGCCCTCGAAGGTATCGATGTCACCCCCGGAGCCGATGCCGGAGACCCAGACGAGGAGCCCACTACCTCGAAGAGTCAACGGCGCCGTCTCCTCGACCTCGCCAAGGCCGCCGACAACCTCAGTGGCCCCAAGCTCGACCGCAAACTCGCCAAGCTCGTCGCCGAAGTCAAGGTGCTGCTGGCCGACGGGTACGACCCCATCGTCTTCTGCCGATTCATCGACACCGCTGACTACGTCGCCCAACACCTCGAAGGTGCTGTAGGCAAGAACGTCACCGTCGCCTCGGTAACCGGCACCCTGCCGCCAGACCTGCGGGAAGCACGGATCGCCGACCTCACGGCTCAGCCAGGGCGCCACGTGCTTGTCGCCACCGACTGCCTCTCCGAGGGCGTCAACCTCCAGGACCATTTCCAGGCGGTCGTCCACTACGACCTTGCCTGGAACCCGACTCGGCACGAGCAACGCGAGGGCCGAGTCGACCGGTTCGGCCAGACCCGCGACATTGTCCGGGCGGTCACCGTCTACGGGCGCGATAACCGCATCGACGGCATCGTTCTCGACGTCCTTCTGAGGAAGCATCAAGCCATCCGCAGCGCAACCGGGGTGTCGGTCCCGGTACCCGATGAATCTGATGGAGTCGTCGAGGCGCTCATGGAGGGCCTGGTCCTTCGCGGCAAGGACAGCGGTGACCAGCTCACCCTCGATCTTGGGCTTGAGCGTCGCCGAGATGACCTCCACCGGTCCTGGGAGTCGGCCGCCGAACGCGAGAAGCGATCGAAAACGAAGTACGCGCAAGATGCGATCCACCCCGACGACGTGGCCCGCGAAGTTGCGGCGGCCCGTTCCGCCTTGGGCAGCCACCACGACGTCGCTCGTTTCACCATCGAGGCCCTGCGAGCACTCGGATCTTCCGTCACACCAACCGACCACGGCTGGCAGGCCGTCACCGCGACCTTGCCAGTCGGTCTCCGAGACACGCTTCCACCGGGTCACCGTGAACCACTACCCCTCCACCGCGACCACCCGGTCCCACGAGGCCAAGCGCTTCTCGCCCGCACCGATCCCCATGTCGAAGCCATCGCTCGCCACGTGCTCGATGCAGCGCTCGACTCCACCCTTGAAGGGCGAGTAGCGAGTCGATCTGGCGTCGCACGCACGAAGGCCGTGACGCAGCGCACCACGCTCCTCCTCGTCCGATTTCGGTTCCACCTCGATCTGCCCGCCCGCAGCGGCGTTCGCCAGGTCGTGACCGAGGAAGCCCGGTTCCTGGGGTTCACCGGTTCACCAAGCCAGGCGCAATGGCTGCCTCAACACGAGGTCGACCGACTCCTGCAGGCCAAAGCCGACGCCAACGTCGCCGGCGACCAGGCCGCCGACCACCTCGACCGTGTGGTTGCCTCAATCCCCGCACTTGAGCCCTTCCTCGACGACGAGGCGGATCGCCTGGCCGACGAGCTCCTCGACGCCCACCGCCGGGTCCGAGCTGGTGCCGGCATCGCCCGTCGAGGACTCGCAGTGGTTGCCCAGAAGCCCGCTGACATCCTCGGGCTCTACGTCTGGCTGCCGGTGGCTTCGCTGTGAGCTCCAACAGTCTCACCACCCTCCGCAGCGTTGGCGGACTTCTGCCAGCAGACCTCATCGGGCGGGTGCTGGCCGGCCAGGGCCTTGACGGGCTCACCGCGGATGACTTCCACCTCGAACTCGGTGTCACCCCCAAGGAAGCCGCCAACCGAGCATGGTCGGTGCTCACCGGTGCATGGACCGCCTACCGCGACGCCCTGGGCAAGCTGCCAGACGGTGACCGGGCGACCAGCCTCACTCGCGAGAAGTGGCTCGGCGTCCTTCTACGCGAGCTGGGCTTCGGTCGCATCCCGACCACCCCAGCAGGCGGGATTACGGCGGACGGTCGGTCTTTCCCGGTCAGTCACGAAGCCGGAAACCTCCCGGTCCACCTCCTGGGCTGGGGCATCGACCTCGACCGAAGGACAGCCGGGGTCGCTGGCGCAGCGGAACGTGCGCCCCACGCGATGGTCCAGGAGCTGCTCAACCGATCTGACCGACACCTCTGGGCGATCGTCGCCAACGGCGGCACGCTCCGCCTCCTCCGAGACTCATCCAGCTTCGTGGGTCAGGCGTACGTCGAGTTCGACCTCCAAGCCATGTTCGAAGGAGAAGCCTTCAGCGACTTCGTCGCCCTCTACCTCCTCGCTCACCAGACACGATTCGAACCAGTCGACCCCGAGGCCGGACCCGAGGACTGCTGGCTCGAACGCTGGCGTGCCGATGCGGTCGAGACCGGCGCTCGCGCACTTGGTCAGCTTCGCGACGGGGTCAAGGCAGCCA
>CAZVVS010000569.1:0-3011 GCA_964630585.1 uncultured Gordonia sp. | reverse complement strand
GTGTTGGTCTTGGTCGGCGTGGGGGAGGGACCGGGGGTGTTGGTCTTGGTCGGCGTGTTGGTCGGCGCCGAAGTGCTGGTGGGTCCGGTGGTCGGCGTGGTGGTCGCCGTGCTGTTGCCGGTCTGGATCACGAGCTCGGGCTTGAGCGTGGACGTGGAGTCCTTCGAGTAGGCGTACAGGCTGTCGTCAGATGTGTTCTTCAACCCGAAGCTGAACGTGTCGTTTCCGGTGATAGCGGCGAGAACATCGAATTCCACCCAGGAATTGTTGGGTACGGCTCCGACCGTGTCCAGCGGGCTGCCGCCGATCGGCGGCGCGTTGTTCCAGGTCAGGCCGGTCTCGGTCCACGGGCCGCTGTTGTCGGCGTAATCGTTGGACACGCTGTAGATCGACCCAGCCGCCACACTGCCGTCGTAGGCGAACACGCGGAGCTTTGCGCTTGCCAGGTCATTGGGCAGGCCGCTGACGTTGAACTTGAAGAAGCTGTAGTACTCGTCGCCAGCGAACAACCGGTCCCGCACGAAGCTGCTGGTGCCGTAGTTGCTGTTCGGATTCAGGCTGCTTGCGCGGCTGTCCTGGCTGGCCACGAACTTCACCTGCCCCGGCGTCGGGACGATCGTCGGTGTCTTGGTGAGCGTGGACGTGGGCGTCGGCGTCTTCGTCGGCGTGTTGCTCGGCGTCGGCGTATTGGACGGCGTGAGCGTCGCGGTATCGGTGGGGGTGGGCGTCTTCGTCGGTGTATCGGTGGGTGTGGACGTGTGGGTCGGCGTATCCGTTGGTGTCTCGCTCGGCGTCGGCGTGTCGGAAGGCGTGGGTGTCGCGGTATCGGTGGGAGTGGGCGTCTTCGTCGGTGTCTTGGTGGACGTGGGCGTGTGGGTCGGCGTGTTCGTCGGCGTATCGCTCGGCGTCGGTGTATCCGAGGGCGTGGGCGTGCCGGAAGGCGTGGGCGTTGCGGTGTCGGTGGGCGTGGGCGATTTGGTCGGTGTCGGCGTCGGTGTGGGCGTCTTGGTCGGCGTGTTCGTCGGCGTATCGCTCGGCGTGGGTGTATCCGAGGGCGTCGGGGTGTGAGTCGGCGTGTTCGTCGGCGTGTCGGACGGCATCGGCGTGTCGGATGGGGTGGGCGTGTCAGATGGCGTGGGCGACTTGGTCGGTGTCTGGGTCGGTGTGGACGTATGGGTCGGCGTGTCCGTCGGCGTGGGCGTGTCCGAGGGCGTCGGCGTGTCGGTCGGGATCGCTGTCGGCGTATCGCTCGGCGTCGGCGTGTCGGTAGGTGTGGGTGTATCGGACGGCGTCGGCGTGGCGGTCACGGTGGCCGTCGGTGTGTCGGATGGCGTGGACGTTGGCGTGAAGGTCGACACCGGCGTGTTGGACGGCGTTGGTGACGGGGTGTCGGACGGCGCGGGCGTACCGGTCGGTGTGTTCGTTTCCGTGGGCGTCGGCGGTGCGGGCACGAACTCGTACGCACCCACGTCGCAACTGCCGTTCTGGGGCCGGGTGGCGCCACGCTGGTCGGTTGTGATCGTTGTCCCACAGCCATTTGTTCCATTCGGAATCTGGTCGAGGGCATCGCTGGCCTCGAGGAGGGCATGGGTCTCGGTGTCACCGGGCGGGTTGAGGGCCAGGGGGCCGAGATCGGCTGTGCCGCTCGGGTTGTCGCTCGGCTGATCCAGATTGCAGGTCCCATCGCTGTCGAGGTTGAAATCGTGGCTGGCGGGGGAGGAAGGCCCGGCGCAGTCTTCCCCGGCGGCTTGCTCGGCGATGATCGTGCTGAAGAGGTCGGTGACGCCGGCGTCGTGGATCCCGCCGCCGGCGCTGGCCGAATTATCGGTGACCGTGCTGTGCATGATCAAAAGGCTGTCGTCGACGTCACCGTAAATACCGCCGCCGATGGAGGCCGAGTTGCCGGAGACGGTGCTGTTCGTTACGATGAGCAGTCCGTCGCGGCTGTAGATCCCACCCCCATAGATGTCCACCGAGTTCCCAGAGATGGTGCTCTTGGCGACGGTGATCCCGCCGGAATGATTGAAAATCCCGCCGCCATAGAGCCCCAGCGAATTGCCGGAGATGGTGCTGCTTGTCAAGCTGATCGAGCCGTCGCGATTGTATAGCCCGCCCCCTCCGAGCCCGGCGGTATTGCCGGAGATCGTGCTGCCTGTGACGCTGATCGCGCCATAACGGTTGAGGATCCCGCCGCCTCCGCCATCCGCAGAATTGCTGGCGATCGTGCTGTCCGCCACGCTGATCGTGCCGTATCGGTTGAAAAGCCCGCCTGCCTCTGCGACGGCCGAGTTGCCGGAAATCGTGCTGTCCGTCACGCTGCCGGCGGCATTGCGGCTCCCAAGGCCGCCGCCGAACTCGGCGAAGTTGCCGGAGATGGTGCTGGATGCGATGTCGACCGAGCCGGTGTAGGCGTGGATGCCGCCCCCGTAATCCGCCGAATTCCCAGCGATGGTGGAACCGTTGATCAGGCTGACGGTGCCCCCGTAGACAAATATCCCGCCGCCATAGGAGCCGAAGGCACCCGCTTCCGCCACGCCGCCGCTGACGATCGTCTCGTCGAGCGTGAGGCTGCCCGCCGCTGTCACATGAAACAGGCGGAACGATTCGGCCGCCCCCTCGTCGCGCTGAATGGTCGCACCGTTGCCGTCAATCGTGATCTCGCTGGTGATCGTCGGCAGGCCGTTATAGCCATAGGTGAAGTTGTCCACATCTAGCACGTCGAAGGTGCCGTCCGTCGGCAAGACGATCGTGTCGGCTCCGGCGACGCCCGCCGCACAGTCCGCATAGGTCGCCGCGCCGTCGTTGGCGTTGACGATGGCCTCACGCAGCGAGCACATGCTGTTTGCGTCGATCGCCACCTCGCCGTCGACCACCGTGATCGTCGCCGCCTGCGCCACCCAAGTGCCGAGTGCGAGCATCAGGGCCGCCGCCGGCAAGGCCATGGCCCAGCGCTTTGGCAAGCCCCGCCGCAAGCGACGGGGAAGCGCACGCAGCCAATCGCCAAGTTCAGC
>CAZVVS010000568.1:0-3015 GCA_964630585.1 uncultured Gordonia sp. | reverse complement strand
TGGCCCACGACCGTCCTGATCGCCTCGTCGTCATGGTCACCCACGACGCCAACGCGGCGGCGGCCGCCGACCGGATCATCACGGTGCGCGACGGGCGGGTCGTCCTCTGATGGGGGTCGCAGCCCGGCTGCGCGCGGGCGCGACCCGGGTGCGGCTGCTGAACCTGCGTGAGATCGTCACCCACCGGTTGCGGGTCGTCACGTCGCTGTCGGTGATCGTCGTCGCCTCGGCGCTGCTGGTCGCGGTGTTCGGTACGTTCGGTTCACTGACCGGCTCGGTGCGCGACCTGACCGTCGCGTTGACCGGCGACGCCGACCTCGAGATCGCGGCGATCTCCGATTCCGGCCTGCCCGCAGACCTGGCCGGGCAGTTGCGCCGCGAGCTGCCCGGTGCGCAGGCCGTGGTCCCGATGATCCGAGCCCAGGTGCGCATCGACCCGCCGGGGGCGCCGTCCGATGATCCGAAGCTGAGCCTGCTCATCGGATCCGATCAACGCGTGACGCAGTTGTCGCCGCAGCTGCGCGACGCGATGGCGACTGCGGGCGAGGGCGAGGGTGTGGACCTCGCCGACCTGCGGACCGGTGTGATCGCGGGTCCGGGAACCGGGCTCGCCCAAGGCGAGAAGGTCGTCGTCAACGGCGTCGGCGTCACCGTCCTGCGGATCGCGCCGGCAAAGGGCACCGAGGTTCTCAACCGCGGGAACTTCCTCTTTGCCTACCTGCCGCTGGCCCAGCGGATGACCGGGTTCGACGCGGGCGACGGGCGTGTCGACTCGCTGCTGGTCGTCGCGAGACCCGGCTCCGATATGTCGAAGATGCGTGAGCGTGCCGTCCAGGTCGTGGACGGACGCGCCGTCGTCGTCGACCCCGCGTTCCGGCAGAAGCAGGCCGAGGTCGCCACCGCGGTGACCCGGGACTCGACTCTCCTGGTTTCGGTCATCTCGCTGGTGATCGCCGGGTTCCTCGTCTTCAACACCATGAACATGGCGGTGGCTTCGCGCCGGTCCGCGCTCGCGATGGTGCGTGCATTGGGGGCGCGGCGCGGGCAGTTGGTCTCAGACATGCTGGGGGAGGCGGCCTTTTACGGCTTCCTCGGCGGCCTGATCGGCATTCCGCTCGGCATCCTCGCGGGCCGCTGGGCGATCAGTCGGCTGCCGGAGATGACGCTGAACTCCGTCGGCGCGTCAGTCAACTATCACCTGCCGATGTTCGCGCCGTTCGTAGCACTGGCGGCGTGCATTGCTGCGTGTGTGGCCGCGACGGCGTTGGCGGCACGGACGGTGTTCTCGGTGTCGCCGGTGGAGGCGATGTCGGCGGCCGGCGGCGACGTCGACAAGCCGCTGGCGCGCCCGGTCGTGGCCGTCGCAGCGGTCGGCGGGCTGGTGGGCATTGCGGCCTCGTGGGTACTGGCGACGTCGGTGCCCGGGCGTACCGCCATCATCGCCGGCGCCGTATTCGGCGCGAGCGGGCTGTTGCTGTGCTTCGCTCTCACCGGTCCGCTGGTGCGTGGGGTGACCGCTCTTGCGGGCCGATTCGGTGCGCCGGGCACACTTGCGGCGGTCAACACCGCCCGCGCGTCGCGCCGCGTCTGGGCGACGGTGATGACGGTCGCGGTCGCGATCGCCGTCGGCATGGGGACCTCTGGGGCGCTGCAGAACCTGGTGTCGTCGCTCTCGGGTTCGCTGCAGGGCCTCGGTGAGCCGGCGTTCTACCTCTCGACGTCGAACCGCGACGGCATTCCGACCGGCCCGACCTTCGGCAACGACGTGGCTGTGGCGGCCGCGAAGGTGCCGGGCGTCGAACGCGTGGCGGCTTCCCAGTGGGCCGGGGTCAACGTCGGCGAGGCGCGCATCCTGGTGCAGGGCTTGGCTCCCGGCCTGAGCGCACCGTTCATGCACAAGACCGACCCGGCCGCGCTGCGGCAGATCCTCGACGGGGACGGCATCGTGTTGTCGTCCGTGGCCGCACGCAACCTGGGGCGGTCGATCGGCGACGAGGTGGTGTTGGCCACCCCGACCGGCTACCACGGGTTGGTCGTGCGCGACGTCGTCGACTACGTCGCGCTGGATTCGGGCAGTGCAGCCATCGCTTTGGCACTGCTGCAGAAGTGGTTCGACCGACCGGGCGCGACGTTCCTGCAGATCATGGCCGACGAGGGCGCCGACGTCGATCAGGTGCGCGCGGGACTGGACGCGGTCGCGGTCCGCTACTCCGCCGGGCGACTGCCGCTGTACGTGTATTCCGGCGAGGAAGCCGTACGCGCGACGCAGCAGTCGGCCGAACAGTCTGGGGCGTTCACCGTCGCGATCCAGTGGATCGTGTCGGTAGCGGCTGCGGTGGCACTGCTCAACACGTTGCTGCTGAGCGTGATCGAGCGGCGCCGGGAACTGGCCGTGCTGCGCGCCCTGGGGGCGTCGCGGCGTTTCGTCTTCCGAATGGTGTTGGCCGAGGCGGCGGCGATCGCCGTCATCGGGTCGTTGGCCGGACTCATCCTGGGTGCGTTGCTGCACCTGATCAGCGACCAGATCCTGACTGCGGCCACCTCGATCGCGGTGCACTACTCGCCGCAGTGGTCGACGCTGCTCTACGTCGTGGTGTCGGTGGGCCTGTGCCTCGTCGGCGCGCTGACCCCCGCGGCCCGCGCGGCGCGGATGAACATCTCCGAATCGATCGCCGACGAGTAGTGCTCCCGCGTCGCCATTGTGATCGCGCATTGTCGATCGGCGCCGCGCGATCACAATGGGGGCGCGGGAGATCAGCTTGGCCAGTAGTGGCTGTCCGGGGTGGCGCGGGCGCCGAAGATCGCCTGGCCGACGCGGACGCAGGTGGACCCCTGCTCGATGGCGGTCTCGAAGTCGCCGGACATGCCCATCGACAGTTCTCCGGGCCCGATGATGTCGGGATCGGTGTCACGTGCGCGGTCACGCAGGTCGCGCAGCAGGGCGAAACAGCCGCGCACCCGCTCGGCGTCGGACGAGAGTGCGGCCAAGGTCATCAGCCCGCGCACGCGTAGCGA
>CAZVVS010000567.1:0-3017 GCA_964630585.1 uncultured Gordonia sp. | reverse complement strand
ACGGCGCTGGTCGCGACCGGCTTCGGTGACCGCCTGAGGGGCTTGGCTGGGCTCGATGCGCTCGTCGATGTGGGACGGATCGATGCAGCGTCGCCGGCGCTGGACCTGGTGCGATGGCTCGGTTCGGTCGTGCTCGTGGCTCGCCCGACGCTGTCGGACGTGCTCCACACGCGCGAGCTCGTCACCTCGCTGCGTGCGGCCGGCGTTCGTGCGTCGCTCGTTCTCGTGGGCGATCGGCCGTACTCCCCCGCCGAGGTCATCGACACCATCGGCCACGCTCCGCTCGTGGGTGTGCTCCCGGATGATCCGGTGGGGGCCCGGGCGCTGTGCGGCGACGCCAAGAGCCCGAAGGTGCTCGGACGAACCCGCCTCGTCCGCGCCGCGGCCGACCTCGCCGTTCGTCTCGCGCCCGGCACACCGGCTGCGGTCCCGCCCGCGCAGACCCCGGCACCGCCACCCGCTCCCCCTGTCGCGGTCCCGCCTCCGGTGCCTGCACCGCCGCCGGCCTGGTACGAGCAGGTGCCGTCGTGACCGTCGACGCGCTCGAGGCCACGACCGCGATGACCCCACGGGCACGAGCAGTGCTCGACGACCTGATGGCACAGGGCATCGGCGACGAGGTCGCCGCCTGGCGCGAGAACGCCATCGCCTCCGGTCAAACGGTGAGCGGCGCCGACCAACGACAGTTCGCGACGTCGGTGATCCACGAGCGTCTCCGCCACATCGCCGAGCGAGACATCTCCAACGGCATTGGGGCGCTGAGTCCGGCCGAAGACGCCGCGGTGGTGCAGGCAGCGCTCGACGACATGTTCGGCGCCGGGATGCTCGACCGCCTCCTCGCCGACCCGCTCGTCGAGAACGTCGACGCAATCGGCTGCGATCGGGTGTGGGTGTCGTACGCGGACGGCCGCAAGGAGCTCGGCCCGCAGCTGTGGCGTTCCGACGCGGAGATGATCGACCACCTACGTCGCCTCGGTGCGCGTTCAGGCCAGGCGGAGCGTCGCTTCGACAACGCAGCCGTCGAGCTCAACCTCCAGCTGCCCTCGGGCGCGCGGCTCTTCGCCGTCATGGCCGTGACCGCCCGGCCGTGCGTATCGGTGCGCCGGCACCGCAAGGCGACGGCCACGCTCGCCGATCTCCGCCAGAGCGGCACGTTCGATCACCGTGTCGAGCAGTTCCTCGCTGCCGCGGTGCGGGCACGGCTGAACGTCCTCGTCGCTGGTGGAACCAACGCAGGCAAGACCACCTTGCTGCGGGCGCTCCTCGGCGAGACCGACCCTCGCGAGCGACTCGTCACCATCGAGGACAACCGCGAGCTCAACCTGTCGGCATTCGGCGACCGCCACCAGGACGTCGTGGAGATGGAAGCGCGCGAACCAAACACCGAGGGCGAGGGCGAGGTGACCCTCGCCGAGCTGGTCCGCATGGGGCTTCGCATGAACCCATCGAGAGTCATCGTCGGCGAGGTGCGCGGGTCTGAGGTCATCCCGATGCTCAACGCCATGTCCCAGGGCAATGACGGCTCCATGTGCACCATCCACGCCTCCTCCAGCGAGGGCGTGTTCGACCGCATCGCCGCCTACTGCGTCCAAGCCCCTGAGCGACTCGACCGCATCGCCTCCAATCTGCTTCTGGCGAACGCCGTCGACCTCGTCGTGTTCCTGGCCCAGGCGCAGGCGGCTACGGGGCTCCGACGGTGGGTCGCTTCGATCCGAGAGGTCGTCGCCGCAGAGGACCACCACGTCTCCTCCAACGAGATCTTCCGGGCCGAGCCCGGAGCGCACGCGGCGCCCACGGGCGTACCGCTACGTCCGCAGACCCTCGAGCGCCTCGCCGCCGTCGGCTACTCCTGGCCGCCGACCCTTCAGGCCGTGCAGTGACCGCCTACGCCGCGGCCATCGGCGCCCTGTTCGGCTTCGGGCTGTTCCTCTTCGTGCGCGCCCTCATCGGAGCACCGGCGGGCGACGATGAGCAGCTGATCGAGAGGTCCCAACGCGAACGGTTCACCGAGCGGTTCGATCACTTCGGCCTTCGGGTCGGCTGCGCGTCGGTCGGCGCCGTAGCGATCGGTGTGCTCACCGGGTGGCCCGTGGGCGTCGTCCTCGCCGGTGCGGCGGGGTTCTTCGCGCCATCGCTGCTGGGCGGCAAGGCGCGACGCGACGCCGAGCAGGCCCGACTCGACGCGATCGCCACGTGGACCGAACAGCTCCGCGACGTCATGGCCGCTGCTGCCGGGCTCGAGCAGGCCATCATCACCACTGCGGTGCACGCTCCTCCGCCGATCCGCCGAGACGTGGCCTGGCTCGCCGCGTCGCTCGAGGCCGGCACGAATGTGCGGACCTCGCTGCGTCGCTTCGCACAACGGCTCGACGACCCTGCAGGCGACCTCGTGGTCGCCGCACTGATCCTCGCTGCCGAAGGGTCGCCTCGTCAGCTCGGCGATCTTCTCGGCCGGCTCGCTGCCACCACCCGTGACACCGTGAAGATGCGGCTGCGCATCGAGACCGGGAGGGCCCGCACCCGCAGCTCGGTCAAGCTCGTCACCTCGGTCACGGTGCTGTTCAGCGTGGGCATCGTGGTCTTCAACCCGACCTACGTCGAGGCCTACCGGACGTTCGTCGGACAGATCGTCCTCATCGGCGTCGCCGCCTTCTTCGCCGGCGCGTACTGGTGGCTCGCCCGTGCCGGCCGCCCCACCACCACCGGACGGTTCCTCACCGCCGGAGCGGCGCCCACCCACGTGCAGACCCCACCGACGCCGAAGCGGGCGGTGGTGTCGTGAGCGGGATCTGGACCACCGTCGTGCTTGGCGCCGCAGCCGGCCTGTTCGGTTTCGCCGCGTGGCGACTGGCGTTCCCGCCTCCACCCCCGCTCGCCACTGCGCTCGCTCGGCTGGAACGCCGGCCCGAGATCGTCGATGACAGCAGCGATCCCCATTGGAAGCGCCAGCTCGGCAAGCGCACCTCGGCTGCGCTCAGCGGGTTCGGCGTCGGCTTCGACGACCTCAAGGCCGACGC
>CAZVVS010000566.1:0-3022 GCA_964630585.1 uncultured Gordonia sp. | reverse complement strand
CAGCAGCTGCTTGAACAGCTGCGGACTCTGCGGGAGGGCGTAGAAGGTCCCCGGCTGCAGGCGTGCGGGAACCAAGAAGTCGCGCGCCCCTTCGGGGGTGGACCGCGTCAGCGTCGGGGTCTCGATCTCGACGAAGTCGTGGGCCGCGAGCACGCCGCGCGCCGCTGCGTTGGCACGTGAGCGCAGTCGGATCGCCGCGGCCGGGCCCTCACGGCGCAGATCGAGGTAGCGGTGACGCAACCGGACTTCCTCACCGGGCTGCTCATCGAGCTGGAACGGCAGCGGAGCCGATTCGTTGAGCACCTCGAGCTGCGCGGCACTGATCTCGATCGCACCCGAAGCGAGGTTCGCGTTCTCCGATCCTTCGGGGCGCAGCTCGACGACACCGGTCACCGCGATGACGAACTCGGCGCGCAGCCGGTGTGCAGCGGCCGCGACGGCCTCGTCGCGGAAGACCACCTGCACCACACCCGACGCGTCACGCAGATCGATGAACACGACGCCGCCGTGGTCGCGGCGACGCGCCACCCATCCGGCCACGGTGACGGTCTGTCCGGCCGTGTCCCGGCGCAGCGAACCGGCGAGATGAGTGCGCAGCACGAAAGTCCCCTCCCAAGGGTTGTCACAAAGGTTCTCGCACGATCGCCCGTTCCTGGGAGTGATCATGCTGATCGACGTTCGAGTCTACGGTCCCGCCCGCCCGCAGGGCCAAACGGTCCCCGCGCCCCCACGCCGCGCGGGACGGGGAAACGTGGCGCACGCGGTCGGCGCCCGAATATGCTGAAGTACATCGATCGCTTCACTGATCGCAATGACAGGAGAACCATGACTTTCCAAGGCAGCGGACCGCTCGACACGTCGACGGTCTCCAGCGGCGGTCTCGGCGGTGGCGGCGGCCTCGGCGGTGGTGGGCTCGGCGGTGGTGGGCTCGGCGGTGGCCGTATCGCCCTGGGTGGTGGCGCCGGCCTGATCATCACGCTCATTGCGCTGTTCCTCGGTCTGAACCCCGGCAGTCTGCTCGGCAGCACCGGTAGCGGCTACGCACCCACCGGGGACACGAGCAACGACGCGATCTCCCAGCACATCCAGTCCTGCACCATCGAGAAGGCCAACACCGACGACATCTGCCGCATCGTCGGCACGGTCGACAGCGTCAACCGGGTCTGGTCACAGATCCTGCCCGGCTACACCAAGCCACGAACCAAGATCTTCAGCGGGTCGGTCAATACCGGATGCGGCCCGGCGTCGTCGGGCATGGGGCCGTTCTACTGCCCGGCCGACCAGACCGCGTACTTCGATCCGTCCTTCTTCGAGACCCTCAAGCGCATGGGCGGCAGTGACGGCCCGCTCGCCCAGATGTACGTCGTCGCGCACGAATACGGCCACCACGTGGAGAACCTCACCGGAGTCCTCCAGAAGGGCAACCGGATGGGCAACAACGGCTCGGTGCGCATCGAGCTGCAGGCCGACTGCTTCGCGGGGGTGTGGGCGTCGCACGCCGACAAGGGCCCCGACGCGATGCTCGCGCCGGTGAGCAAGGACCAGATCGCCACGGTGATCCAGACCGCCAAAGCAATCGGTGACGACACGATCCAGGGCTCCCGGTCCAACCCCGAGGGGTGGACGCACGGCTCCGCGCAGCAGCGGGCGCGCTGGTTCATGATCGGTTACGAGTCCGGCGATCCGCGCCGCTGCGACACCTTCGCCACCAACGACCTGTAGCCCCACCAGCAACCACCACCTGATCGGCCGCCCACTACTCGGGCGGCCGATCAGGCGTCTTGGTCGATCTCGGCGGCGAGGAGGCGGACCTCCTCGACAACGCTGTCCAGCGACACGCGTTCCTGGGCGCCCGTCTTCAGCTTCTTGAGCTCGATGCTGGCTTCGTCCAACTCGCGCTCGCCCAACACGAGGGCGAAGTCCGCGCCGGAGCGGTCGGCAGCCTTCATCGCACCCTTCAGCCCCCGGTCGCCGTAGGCCAGGTCGACGGCGATCCCCGCGTTGCGCAATTGTGCCGCGATGACGACCAGCCGGTCCTTGGCCGCCTCGCCCATGGGTACCCCGAACACGCGGCAGCGTGCCGGCTCGTGGACGGCCACGCCCTCGGCGCGCAATGCGAGGACCGTGCGGTCCACACCCAGGCCGAAACCAATCCCGGAGAGGTCCTGCTTGCCGCCGAGCTGGCGCATCAGTCCGTCGTAGCGGCCACCGCCCCCGATGCCCGACTGAGCGCCCAAGCCGTCGTGGACGAACTCGAAGGTCGTCTTGGTGTAGTAGTCCAGGCCGCGCACGAGGCGCGGGTTGATCTCGTAGGCCACGCCGAGGCGGTCGAGGTGTCCGCGCACCGCCGCGAAGTGCCGCGCCGACTCCTCACCGAGGTGGTCGATCAGCAGCGGGGCGTCCGCGGTCATCTCACGGACCTCCGGGCGCTTGTCGTCGAGGACGCGCAACGGGTTGATCTCGACGCGCGCCCGGGTCGCCTCGTCCAAGGGAAGACCGGACAGGAAATCCACCAGCAATTCCCGGTAGGCCGGCCGATCATAAGCCGTGCCCAGTGAGGCCAGTTCCAGCCGGAACCCGGTGAGCCCCAGACGGCGGTACCCCTCGTCGGCGATCGCGATGACCTCGGCATCCAGCGCCGGGTCGTCGACGCCGATCGCCTCGACCCCGACCTGCTGCAACTGGCGGTAACGCCCCTCCTGAGGCTTCTCATAGCGGAAGAAGGGACCGCTGTAGCACAGCTTCACCGGCAACTGCCCCCGGTCGAGCCCGTGCTGCAGGACCGCCCGCATCACACCGGCGGTGCCCTCCGGGCGCAGCGTGACGCTCCGTTCACCGCGATCGGCGAAGGTGTACATCTCCTTGGAGACGACGTCGGTCGACTCCCCCACGCCGCGGGCGAACAGCGCGGTGTCCTCGAAGACCGGCAACTCGATGTGCCCGTAGCCGGCCAGTGCGGCAGCCTTCGCGAGGGTGTCGCGGACGCGGGTGAAGTCGGCCGAACGCGGTGGGAAGTAATCCG
>CAZVVS010000565.1:0-3040 GCA_964630585.1 uncultured Gordonia sp. | reverse complement strand
TTCGTTGAAGAAGCGGGTGGTGACGGGAAACTGACCTGAGACTTTCCCTGGAGCATCACCAGCGACGGAGTGTTCAGGGAATGTGCTCACTGCGCGAAACAGATAGCTCTCTCATCCCGCGTCGGGCACCGCCCTGTCCAGCTCAGTTTATCAGACTCCTTGCACTGCATCAGTCAGCGCGGCGAGGAGCCTTGCCTTGGCGAGCTTCTGTCCTTTGCCATCGGGTTCATCCGACGCAAGAAATTGTGCGAGCAGCTCCCGCGCGGTCGGGTCCGTGCACCGGTCGACAATGGCCTGTGTCAATCGTGTGGCACGCTCCTCATCGTAGCGAACCTCTACACAGCTGTGGCCGACTTCGGACTGATACGTAGAAGCGAGGATGCACCGTCAGGCCCCTTCCCATCATCAAGCGAGCCCACGTACTCCGAGCCGAGTTCACCCCTGGCGGGTCCGTTCTTGCGACCTGAATCCACGTGAGCAACTCCGATGCAGGTTCATCCCTGGGATCTTGCGGAATCAGTCCGGCACGGAAGGATTCTGATAGGACCACCAGAACTGGTCCGGCATCTGGCACATCGCAGGTACATCTTCAGCTACCGGGGCTGTTGTCCACGGACCTGCCGATCGCAACCCAGATGGAGACCGAATTCGGGCGTGGTACTGCCGGGCCTTGTGGCCTAAGAAATTGCTGGGGTCTAGGCACAATACCGTTTAGTTAAGCGCTCACCGACGGAGGCCCAGCCTTCGCGTTGGCAGAGGCGGAACGACGGAAGCAGAGCCAAAGTTGAGCATGCCGTCGAGCCCAATCCACGCCGGAGCTTCGTTTGACCGCTGACTGCGGGGTCGAGCGAAGCTCTGACCGACGGAAAACCTTTAGCTAAATGGTATTGGGTCTAGGCACTGTCATGAGGAGGCACAGCCACTGTCCGTCAAGCCTCAACCGACAGGGTCAAATCCGATAACGCCCCATTGATCCCGTGCCAGTCTCGCAATATCTTGCTCGCGCCGAGATGACTCATTGACCCAGGCGACACGAAAAGGACTTCACAGACAGATGACCGACGACTCTTCTTCGACTCACGGCACCATGCGCTGCAGATGAAATTGCTGTGGGCCCAAGGTCAAAGAGCCGATTCATCAATGAAATAACAGCAGGCGAATAGTGCGGCGATGAGTGAGGCAATTGAAGAAATGACGAAAAAGTCAAGCCCGATGACCACGAATAGAAAGATCATGCAGGCCGACCAGGACGTCGTGTGCGTGGATCTTTTCTGCGGAGCTGGTGGGCTGACCCGCGGGCTCGCCGACGCAGGCGTGTGCGTCGTTGCCGGCGTCGACTTGGACACGGCTTGCGAACATCCCTACACAGCAAACCATGAGGGTGTATCTTTCCACAGGTACGACGTCGCGAAGTTGGAGGCAACAGAGGTCGCCAAGTGGTTCGGTGACGCATTGATCCGCGTCCTTGCGGGTTGTGCCCCGTGTCAGCCATTTTCGACTTACTCGCGTCGGTATGAAACGGTCGGAACCGAGCGTTGGAGTCTCCTTAATCACTTTGCTCGTCTGGTCAAAGCGCTGAAGCCCGATATCGTCACGATGGAGAACGTTCCCACCGTGACGAAGCACAAAGTGTTCGACGATTTCGTTGCGGCTCTGGAGTCCCAAGGCTACGTGGTCTGGTTCAAGGTCATTGATTGTGCCGAGTACGGCCTCCCGCAGCGTCGACGTCGCACGGTGCTCTTGGCATCGCTGCACGGTGAGATCACGCTGCGCGACCCCGATACATCGAAAATCAAGACGGTAGAGGATGCGCTTAAAGGGCTGCCCGTCCTGAGACACGGTGGCAGCGATGGGGAAGACCCCTTGCACACCTCGTCTGGCCTAACTCCGTTGAACTACCAACGGATAAAGGCGTCGAAACCCGGTGGATCCTGGCGTGATTGGCCAAAGCACCTCATTGCGAAATGTCACCGCAAGACGACGGGCAAAACGTATCCGGGCGTCTATGGCCGCATGAAGTGGGATGAGCCGGCACCGACGCTTACAACACAGTTCTACGGCTTTGGCAACGGCAGATTTGGCCATCCATCGCAGGCTCGTGCTCTCTCGCTCCGGGAGGGTGCCATTCTCCAGGGTTTCCCACGGGACTACTCCTTCGTCCCCAATGGCGAACCCATCCATTTTAAGGTACTCGGCCGACTCATCGGCAACGCCGTGCCGGTCCAACTCGGACGCGTCATCGGTGACAGCATTATTGCGCACGTGAAGAAACACGTCCGCCAGCCATCGCTGTTGACGACTCAACTCAGAGGGCGAAATGGCCGTGAGCGTACGGATGGAAACATCCACGTCTGAGGCAAGCCGCCTCATGCAGAGCCTTCGGCAGAACAACGCCTCTGCCAAGTCTGCGCGGCGCTTCGAGTTGCATGCGCACCGAATTCACTACCGCATCCATGGTCCCTTCCTGACCAAGCCTCGCTGGGGCACGGATGTGGCGGTCAGCGGCCTCAGTGACGCTCAGATCATCGGAGCATGGGCCCCCGAGGAGCCCCAAGTCGCTGCTGGGCGCATCGTGCTGAGCTTCGAACGCCTCCGAGAGAGGATGCACCGCACATGACCACCGCCGTCGGCATCCACACCTCCGTGCTTTCTTCGACGGCGCCCGAGCCCGGCCAGCTCGTCGAGGTGCGCCGCCGCCAGTGGATCGTCTCCGACGTCGATGCGTCGGCGGTCTCACCCGAGCTGCCGAAGCGGAACCTCGTGAAGCTCGCGTCGATCGACGAGGACGCGCTCGGCGAGGAGATCGAGGTGCTGTGGGAGCTCGAACCCGGCGCGCACGTCATCGAGCGCGCGGGCCTACCCACGCTCTCGGCGCTCGACGATCCGTCGAAGCTCGAAGCGTTCCTCGACGCAGTTCGTTGGGGCGCGGCGACCAACGCCGATCGCGGCTACCTCCAAGCTCCGTTCCGCAGCGGAGTGAGCATTGAGGACTACCAGCTCGACCCGCTCGTGCGCGCGATCGACATGGCGCGCACGAACC
>CAZVVS010000564.1:0-3055 GCA_964630585.1 uncultured Gordonia sp. | reverse complement strand
ATCTAATCACAGACGGAACATAGGCGAGTGTCGCAACGACCCCCCGAATTCGCCGGGGTTGTGAGGACTGGTAGCTGTTGTGCGGTGACGGCTAGAGGCGCCAGGCGATGGCCGCGCCGAGTGCGCCGGTCGCGTTGAGGGCCCAGTGCAGTGCGATGGGTGTCAGGAGGCTGTCGGACTTGTAGCGCAACCAGCCGAAGATCAGGCCCGCGGCCGTCGTCGCCACGACCGAAAGCGCGACGCCCGCGATCTGGCCGGCATTTCCGCCGCCGACGATGTCGCGCAAGCCCTCGTTGCCCTCGGCCAAGTGCAGTGACGACGTGATGTGCCACATCCCGAACAGCACCGCGCCCACCGTGAGTGCGACCGGCACCGACCAGGTCCGCATGAGTGCGCCCTGCAGGACGCCGCGGAACAACAACTCCTCGGGTAACACCGTTTGCAGCGGGATCACCACGAATGCCGCGAACAGGGCAGTGCGCGCGGAGCGCCAGCGCTCGTCGAGGAAGAACTCGCGCAGAGGTGGGATGGCCACGGCGACGGCGATGATGAGCACCACCGCCACGACCACGACTCCGGCCCACGGGAGTCCGCGGCGCAGCTGGGGGAGGGTGACGCCCAGGTCGTGCCACTTCAGTCCGGAAAGCAACGCGGCCGCGCCCAGCAGCAGCGCCGTCGTCGGGATCACGAGGATGATCGCCCGGCCGTGCCCGTAGTGCGCGATCAGATTGGCGCTGGCGATGACGAAGATGATCGTCGCGATCAGCGCTGGG
Source organism: uncultured Gordonia sp. (assembly GCA_964630585.1). Lineage (GTDB taxonomy): Bacteria > Actinomycetota > Actinomycetes > Mycobacteriales > Mycobacteriaceae > Gordonia. Next base: position 2,282 of record CAZVVS010000564.1, on the reverse strand, counting down.
TGGAGGCGATCGATCGCGCTGAGGTGGCTCACCGTGCCGATGCTAGTGCCCGTCGCGCCCGGCAACAGGTCATCCGGTGGCACACTGGCCCGTGTCATGGCGACTTTCGACGACGATGAGCTGGAGCGCTACTACCGGCGGATCGAGGCGCGGACCGAGACGGCCCGCGCCGGTGAAGTGCGCCGCGAACGCAGCGACGCTGTGCCAGGTCGAGAGGGGCCACGTCGAGCGAGGTCGGGTCGAGCGGGAGCGGCGGACGATTGCGCGGAGCCCTGCCCGACGCCGGACAAGGAGGGATACACCGATCCCGACGCCGCTTGGCTCGCCATTGCGGTGTTGCGCGCCGGGCGCCTGCGCACCCCCGATCTGGATGCTTATCGGTGCCGCTGTGGTGTGTGGCATATAACAAGTCGTGGCCGCGAGTGACCGATAGGCTTCGCGACATGGAACGCCTTACTGGACTCGACGCGACCTTTCTCTACCTGGAAACCCCCGAGCAGATGATGCACGTGTGTGCAGTCTTCGTGGTCGATCCGTCGACGATCCCCGGTGGCTATGAGTTCGGCCGCTTCCGCGACGCGGTCGACGTCGCGATTGCCGGGATTCCCCAGTTCACCCAGAAGATCCGCAAGGTGCCGCTGGAGATCGCGCACCCGGTGTGGGTGCACGACTCCCACTTCGACATCAACCGCCACATCCACCGCGTCGCGCTACCCGGTGCCGGCGGCTATGACGAGCTGATGGAGCTGTGCGGCCACTTCGCCTCCCTGCCGGTCAACCGGCACCACCCGTTGTGGGAGATGTGGGTGATGGAGGGCTACAAGGATGTGGGGCGCGGGGCTGAGCGCGTCAACGACGATGAGGCGCGCGACAAGCTGGCGATCTTCATGAAGATGCACCACGCGACGGTCGACGGTGCGTCGGGCGCGAGCATCATCAGCCACCTGTGCGCGCTGGATGCCGATGCCCAACCGGCGTCGACGATCATCGACAAGGGGCACGTGCCGGAGGACGACGAGAAGGAGCCGGGCGATCTCGAGATCTTCGGACGGGGTGTCGTCGCCAGCATCCTGCGCCCGTTGAGCCTGACCAGGATCGTGCAGCCGTCGATCGACGTGGTGGTCAAGACGGTCGAGCGCGCGTGGCGGGGGACGGCCATGGCACCGCCGCTCACGGCGCCCCGCACGCCCTTCAACGGAAACATCACCAGTCAGCGGGTGATTGCGCTGAACGACATGCTGCTCGCGGATTTCAAGGAGATCCGGCGACTCAGCGGCGCGACGGTGAACGACATCGTGCTGACCGTCGCCGGTGGTGCCCTGCGCCACTATCTCGCCGACCACGGCGAACTCCCGGACTCGCCGCTGTTGGCCAGCGTCCCGGTGTCGGTGCGCGAGGAGAGCCAGCGCACCGAGGGCAAGAACAAGGTATCGGCGCTCTTCGCGCGGCTGGGCACCGACGTCGAGGATCCGTGGGAGCGGTTGACGCAGATGGAGGAGGCCAACCGCAACGCCAAGGAGCACCAGAAGGCCATTCCGGCCGACGCCCTGCAGGACTGGGCCGAGTTCGCCCCGCCGCGCACCTTCGGCCTGGCGATGCGGGCGTACTCGGCACTGCGCATCTCCGAGCGCGGGCCGGTGGTCCACAACCTCGTCATCTCGAACGTTCCGGGCCCGCAGATGCCGCTGTACTTTATGGGGGCCAAGATCGATGCCCTCTATCCGCTGGGCCCGATCTTCCACGGCGCCGGACTCAACATCACCGTGCTGTCCAACAACGGCGTCGTACACGTGGGCATCATCTCCTGCCCGGAGGGCATGCCCGATCCCGAGCGGCTCGTCGACTACTTCCCGGCCGAGCTCGCGAAACTGAAGGCCGAGGCCGAACAACTGGCCTGACCCCCCCGGGGTCGGGCCGCCCGGTGCCCGATCGCCGGTCAGGCACCGCCGACGACGTCGGCGACCTGTTCGATCTGCTCGACGGAACCGGCCGAGACGAGCATCGTCGTGACGCCTGCCGCCTCCCATTCCCGCACCTTGGCGCGGACATACTCGGTGTCGCCGACGATGGCCGCGTCGTCGACGACCGCGTCGGGGATGATCGCCGCCGCCTCGTCCTTGCGGCCGCTGCGGAACAGGGCGGTCACCTCGTCGACGACATCGGCGTAGCCCATGCGGCGGTACACCTCGGCGTGAAAGTTGGTGTCCTCGCTGCCCATGCCGCCCATGTACAGCGCGACGAACGGTTTGATGGCGGTCATGGCGGTGTCGCGGTCGTCGGTG
>CAZVVS010000563.1:0-3074 GCA_964630585.1 uncultured Gordonia sp. | reverse complement strand
CCTCGCGTGCCTCGAGCGTCTCGTGGTCGGGGTGGAGGTCCTCGAAGCGTTCGAGCCCGATCTCGAGTGAGTCCTCGACGGTGATGAGGCGCTCCTCGGCATCGATCTCGTTGATGAGGCAGCGCAGCATCGTGGTCTTGCCTGTGCCGGTGCCTCCGGCGACGATCAGGTTCGCTCGGGCCTTGACCGCCGCGGCCAGGAAACCGGCGAGGAGGTCGTCGCACACGCCTCTATCGACGAGCTGGCCGACCCGGTGGATGTCGAAGTCGTGGCGGCGGACGGTGACGGTCGGTCGGCCCGACACCGCCATCAGGGCGTGCAGTCGGTCGCCGTTGGGGAGTTGGAGGTTCAGCTCCGGCTGGGCGTGGTCCCAGCGGCGTTCGCTGCGACCGAGCCGCCGAGCCGCGGTGGCGATGAGATCCACGAGCTCGTCGTCGGAGGCCGCCACGGCGGGACCTCGCTCCTTGGTCCCGTCGCGCAGGGTCAACCAAACGCGGTCCGAACCGGAGATGTGGATGTCTCGGATCGAGGGATCGTCGAGCAGCGGCTGCAGGCGGGCGAGGCCGTGGAGCCGGTCGAGGACCGCGGCCGTGACGGCATCCTCGGTGGGTTCGTCGAGCGGAGCCTGCCCGGCCGAGTAGGCGTCGGCGGCGAGTCGGCGCAGCTCGTCGGCGAGCAGCTTGCGGGCCAGGGCCCGTTCATCCGAGAGCGAGAGCCGCGCCCTCCCGGCCTCGTCGTGCGAGGCGTGGGTGGCAGTCAACGCCTCGCCCACGATGCGGTGGAGTCGAGCGACGAGCTCGGCGTCGACGCCGACGACGGCGTGGCGACCTCGCGGCTCAGCGCCGTTCAGGCCGGTTGCCAGCGGAGGAGCGCTCATCGGGCCAGCACCTCCTCGCCAACCGGCGTGGACACTGCCGCCCAGCCGGCCTCGATGACGTCGCCGAGGGCGACGACAGATCGGGCGAGGCGGGATCGTGCGACGCCCTTCGATGACGCGCCGCCGTCACGAAGGTGCTCCGCCGTTGCGGGGTCGTCGGGAAGGTGAGCGAGGACCTGGCATCCGAGAGCGTCAGCGACGTCTCCCGATCGGTAGGGACCGTCGCCCGCCATGACGACGGCGAGCTCGCCCCTTGCCGAGCGGCGCAGGGTCCCGAGGGCGTGGGCTGCGCTCACGACCTGTTCCGCAACCGGCCGGACCACGAGGACCACCATGTCGGCGGAGTCGACGAGTGCGGGTCGCCGCCACACTCCACCTCCGTCGACCACCGCCCACCCGTCGGATCGAGCGAGGACCGACGCGATCCGCTCACCCGCCGAGCGCCACAGTGCCTCGGCTGCTTCTCCGGAGTCGGGCCCAACCATGACGGCGACGCCCCCTGCGTCTTGCGCGTGGTCGAGCCAGCCACCGGGCTGGGTCGGGTTCGACGCGGCGAGGGTGACGAGCCCCGGCTCGCGTCCGAGGCCGTAGCGGACCGCCAGGACGCCACCCGAAAGGTCCGCTTCCACCAGCGCGGCGCCGTCGAGGCGGGCGGCGAGCAGCAGTGCTGTAGTCGTGACACCTGGAGCGCCCCGCGCCGAGCACAGCGCGACGGTCCTCACGGCGACACCTGCACCAGTCGCAGCGACCCTGATCCGGCGGCAGCAGCGACGTCCTCGGCGTCAGCCTCGGTAGTGAGGACCGACACGAGCCTCCTGTCGCCGGTCAGCTCCTCGACCGAGACCACCGTTGCTTCGCGGGCGATCACGTTGCTCGAGCTCATCTCGCCGTCTTCGGCTGAGTCCCCGGTGGATTCGGGAGCAGCGGTGTCGCCGGAGCGCACGATGGTCACGCGGTCCCCGGGCGCCAGTCCCAGGTCCGGGTAGCCGCCTGGATCGAGGGACAGACCGACGATGCCCTCGCCCGGTTCGAGCGTCGGGCGATCGGCCACGACCGAACGGGTCACGAGCGTGCCGGGTGCCAGGTCGACCAGAGCGACCCGGCCGACCACCTCTGTCATCTGCGCCTCGCTCAGCCGAGCCACGGCATCATCGCTGGAGACGTAGACGACGCGGAGGTCGTCCGCGGAGATCACGTCCCCTCGTTCGACGGTTCCGACAACGGCGAGTGCAGGCGATCGGTCGACGGCGCTCAGGTGCCACAGGACGGCACCGAGGGCGAACACCGACATGACGAGGACGCCGACCACGAGCTCCGGCATGCGCACCCGACGGCCAGGTGGGGAGAGGGAGATACTTGCGGGGGACCCGTGGCCGTTCGAGCCGGGAGTGCCAGCTCGCGGGGCCCGGACAGTCGGCGTGCTCGCCATATCAGCCACCTCCTCGAGTTCCGATGGCCTGGATCTCGCCGACTTCCACGTCGATGCTCGACGTGCGGGCGATGGCGGGGAGCGTCCCTCCGAAGGGGGCGTTCGAGGTCCAGGTCACCTCGAGCCGAACAGTGGCCGACAGGTCGAACGTGCCGGCATCGCTCGACGCGGAGGAGTGCCGGTAGGTATGCGTGCAGTTGCTGGCCTCCTCAGCCGCTCCCGGAGTCCACGCCGTGCCCGGGCCCGTGCACACGACGCTGTCGCCGTCTCCGAGCCCCCAGGTGACCGACACGGGTCGGGCGGTCACGGTCGACCACACCCTGCCGGCCTGCGCCGTCGCCGTGTAGCCATGCCACCAGCCGCCGTCGATCCACAGCCACGTCGGGATCTGCACGTAGAGGCGCCCGGCTTCCGAGGGACTCGTCCTGATCGCTGGCGGGGCGATCTGCACCGAGGCCAGCGCCTGCTGGGCGAGAGCCAGGGGATCGACGAGGCCACCCTCGGGGATGATGAAGTAACCGCCGACTTCGACGGCACCGGTGCCTTCGCACCAGTACTCCAGCCACCGTCCGGTCTCGGAGTGCTGCGTCTCCAAAGAGTCGACGTCGTAGATCGATGTCTGGAAGTCGTCCTCGATGACGACGTGCCACTCACACGGGGGACCGCTTCCCTCACCGCCGCCACCGGAGCCACCGCCGCCCCCCGGCGAGGTGGTCCCGTCGCCGGCCGTCGCCGTCGGGTCTCCTTCACCGTCGACGTAGGCACCAC
>CAZVVS010000562.1:0-3077 GCA_964630585.1 uncultured Gordonia sp. | reverse complement strand
CAACCGGGCGATGTTCTTCCTGCTCGGGCTCTACGGGCTGCTCATCGTGAACGATCGCAACGCGTCCCGTGCCGGGGTGCTCGAGCAGTTCATGACCACCGTGCTGCGCGGCTTGGGCGTGTGATGGTCGACGACGTTCGTCTTGTTCCGTTCCCGACGAGAACCCCTTCGTGTCCGAGGGGGCCGTCCTCACCCTGGAGGTTGGCTGGTGCCACTGCTCCTCGAGATCCTTCGACTGGCGTTCGCCTGGGGCATCTGCGCCCTCGTCGTCCTGTTCTGGTACTACGTGATGAGTCGCCTCGGGACCTTCTGACCGAGGCGTCGGGGGCCGGGGAGCGTCGACGGTGACGGGGGTGACGCCGGCAGGGGAGCTCCAGCGTGGGAGCGCGTTGCTCGCGGTGGCCCTGTCCGCAGGGCGACGCGAGGACGCCCGGTTGGTGACCGGTGAGCGCCGGAGCTTCGGGCTCGCTGCTGGCCGCCGTGTCGTCAACGTGCCCTACCCCTGCCTCGGGTCGGGCTGGACGACGAGGACCACCACGTTGGGCATCGCGCTGCAGTGCTCGCCGTCGAAGGACCGCGTCGCGCAGTTCCGGCTCGACGAGCTCTCCGAGCGTGAGCAGCTCGCGATGGCGGTGGCGGAGTCGCGGGTCGCGCTCGCGTGGGTCCTTCGGCACTGGCCCGGTCTCCAGGTCGAGAGCCGGCGCGTGCTGGGTGAGGTGCCGCCGGCCGACCCGGATCTCGACGGGGCCGACATCCTCGATGAAGCGATCCGGTTGGCCGCCACGGGGGAGGCGCTGCGACCTCACCCGGTCCTGGGTCGCCTACCGGTCAACCCGGGCCGACGGGCCGGCTTCGGCGCGTCGGCTCGGCGCATGTACGGGCGGATGCCGTGGTCGGCGCGCCGCACGCAGCCGCCGCGCATCTTCTACTCGATTCCGGTCGGCGGCGAGGGCGGCGTGCGCAACCCGAACCTGCCGCCGCCCAGCCGGCCCGAGGACGAGGAGATCGAGATCCGGCCTGACGAGCGGATCGGCATCCCGTACCCCGAGTGGAACATGTGGACCCAGCGCTTCCTCACCGACCACGTGGCGGTGCTCGAGCGCAAGGTCTCGGCGCGCTCCCAGGCTCCCATGGCGGCATCGAGGGACGTTCGCCGCTGGTTCGAGGAGCACACGCATCGGGTGATGCGCAACGGGCTCGAGGACGGCGCCGATCTCGACATCGATCGCTACATCGACCACCACGTCGATCGGTTGACCGGCGCGACCTCGGACGCCCGGGTGTTCCGCGATCTCATGCGGGGGTACCGAGACGTCACCACCGCGGTGCTGCTCGACGGCAGCTCCTCGCTCGGCGCCCAACAGGGGCACATCTTCGATCTCGAGCTCACCTGTGCCGACTGGCTCTCCCAGGCGATGACCGTCGCTCGTGAACGCCACGGCATCTTCGTGTTCACGGGCAACACCCGGCACCGGGTCGAGGTCAGCTGCCTCAAGGACTTCCACGAGCCTCGCTTCGTGGTACCCAGTCGCCTCGGTCTCCGAGTCGGCGGCTACACCCGGCTCGGGGCGCCCATCCGTCATCTCACCAGCCGCTTGGCGGCCCAACCGTCGGAACGGCGGCTGCTGATCCTCATCGGCGACGGCCTCATGTGCGACGAAGGCTACGAGGGGCGCTACGCGTGGGCCGATGTCGAGCATGCGGTCACCGAGGCCGATGACGCCGGCATCGCGCTGTACTACATCGGCGTCGGGGCGACGCGCGTGGACCCGCTGCCCGAGGTGTTCGGCCCTCGCCGATCACAGCGCATCCGCCGGGTGGAGGAGCTGCCGCGCGTGCTCGCCCACGTTCACCGGGAGCTGGTGGCGGCGTGAGCGGACACGAGCGAGGAGCTCGGTTGGAACCCGCCCGCTACCTGGCGAGCGGCAACGAGGAGCTGCTCTTCGAGCAGGCCCACCAGCGACGCCTGCCGATCATGCTCACCGGGCCCACGGGGTGCGGCAAGACGCGGTTGGTCGAGCACGCGGGCCACCTGCTCGGGCGACCGGTGGTCACGATCAGCTGCCATGACGACCTCACCAGCGCGGACCTCGTGGGCCGGTTCCTGGTGACCGGCGGCGACGTCGTGTGGCAGGACGGCCCGCTGACCCGGGCCGTGCGTGAGGGGGTGATCTGCTATCTCGACGAGGTCGTCGAGGCCAGGCACGACTCCTTGGCGATCCTGCACTCGCTGACCGACCACCGCCGCACCCTGTACCTCGATCGCACGGGCGAGGTCGTGCCCGCGCCCGACACGTTCATGCTCGTGTGCTCGTACAACCCGGCGTACCGCAGCTCGCTCAAGGACCTCAAGCCGTCGTTCCGCCAGCGGTTCGTGACGCTGGCGATGGACTACCTGCCCGTCGAGCGCGAAGCCGACGTCCTCGTGGCGGAGACCGGCATCGATCACGCGGCGGCGTTGCGCCTCGTGGGCTGTGCCACTGCGATCCGCAACGCCGACGAGGTCTTCCACCTCGAACCACCATCGACACGGACCCTCGTGACTGCCGCCCACCTCGTGGCCGCAGGGGTGAGCGAGGCCGAAGCCGCCGACGTGTCGATCCTCGGGTCGCTGAGCACGGACGGCACGGTCACGGCGGCACTCCGAGAGCTGACGTCGGCGAGCTTGTCGCCGGCCGACTCCGACACCAACCGACACTGACGAACGGGAGGCCGGTCGTGCACGACCAGGACCGCAAACGCAAGCGAGCGCTCGTCGTCGTGCAGCTCGTGATCTACGGCTACCTGCTGTCGATCTTCCTCGTCCAGCTCTACATGCGCTCGCAGCGAAACTGGTAGGTGGCCCGATGACGATCCAAGACGACGCGCGACCAACCTCGACGACGTCGGGCGGTGGCACCTCGATCGACTACGACGACCAAGTCGACGAGAGCCGGCGGGAGCAACGGCGAGCCGACAAGTGGATGATCGCCGGCGTGGTGTTGATGGGCACGGCGGTGCTCGGGATCTTCGGCCTGCCGCTGTTCCTCAAGGGCCTCTCGATCCAGCGCAAGGGCCAGCGGGCGGGGCTCTCGGTC
>CAZVVS010000561.1:0-3079 GCA_964630585.1 uncultured Gordonia sp. | reverse complement strand
GCTCGTGATCGTCGAGTTGACGTTCCAGACGGCGGGCTGCCAGTTGATGATGTTCCCGTTGCCGATGAAGTTCGTCGCGTAGGAGAAGAAGGTGCAGCCGGGCGCTGCGAATCCCGCCGCCGCATAGGCGACCCCCGCGGCGATGTTGCGCGAAGCCGGGAGCGTCGCCAGCGTCCCCCATGTCGAGTCGCCGAGCAGAACCTTCGACGACGATGCTGATCCGGTGCCGAGCCGGGCGGGATCGAACACTCCAGACGTCGTGTCGGCGGTGTCATGACCGTGGCCGTCCAGCGCGTACCCGGCGTGTGGGTCAGCGGCCCCGACATGAGCGGCGACCGCTGCTGCTGCCGTTCCCGACGCGTCGGCCCCGACATCCGCGGCGTCGAGGACGACGTCGCCCACCTGGGTGTTCACCGATGTGACCGTGCCCCCGCCCGCAAGGGCCGCGGCCTCCTCGATGGCGGCCTGCACGTCAGTGGAGGACAGCCCGGCGGCCGGGGTGAACTCGATCGCGTCGGCCGGATGCGCGCCAGCGACGTCGCGCCCGGACAGGATGCCGTGCGCGCCCAGCACTCCCGGCGTGATCGTCGGGGCAGTCACATCAGGGTGGATCACCGGTTCGGTCATGTGTGCGCCCAGTCTTCGAGGACCTCGAGCGTCCCGGTCGCCCAGGTGTGCCCATCGGTGACGTCTTCGACGTCGACGACATACACCCCCGGATCCAGCAGCGCCATCCCGGCCTTGTTCACGTTCAGTTCGACCCGCACCGAATCGTCCGCGGTGGTCACCGTCACCGTCGTCGTCGACACGCCCGGGGTGGCGACCAGCCGGCGGGCTCGGCCGCGCACCTGCGCCCGCCAGGTGTGTCCGGCGAGCGACGCGTAGCCTTCGATCGTGAACGCCTCCGTCCAGTCGTCACCCTGTTTGCGGGTCGTCGCGAACCGGTACTCCGGCCCGGACGAAGTCTGCGTCACCGACGTCACGACGATCACACATCCGTGTAGTCGGTGAGCACCGCGGCGACCGGGCATTCGTCGAAGGCGACGATCGCGTAGGAGGTCAGGTAGCGGTGGATCTCGTCGCGACGAATCTTGTACGCCTCCGAGTTCACCCCGGAGAACACCTTCTCGGTGGAGGCGAAGAACACCGGGCCCGAGCAGTAGATCCACGTCTCGAACGCGGCAGCCGCACCCGCCCCCGCGTCGGTCGGCTTCGTTGCGTCGACGTAGCCGTCGTCGGCGATCACGACGTGACCGTTCGGGGTTTCCCACAGGCCGGACGCGCCGATCGTCAGGTTGCACATCCCGACGGCGGTGGTCAACAGGCCGGGCGGGATGTGGATGAACCCGCGACGCCCGGGCGTCTTGCGGGCCAGGTGGTCTTCGAGCGCACCGAACGCCTTGTTGACCCGCACAGCGGCGGCACCGAACGCTACAGCAGACGGGGCGACCGCGGCGGCGGCGAACGACTGGCCGCCCGAACCGGTGCCGGCGAGCAGTTCGTGCGCGACCGTGGCGGACAGCATCGTGTCCCACCGGTCCGACAGGATCCCATCGACCTCACCGAGGGTCCGCTCGAGATGCGAATCCTTCCATGCGTCGATCACCTGGAACGGCGACTGGGCGAGCGCGGTGGTGCAGGTCTGCGTGACCGCCCCCAGGTCCTCCGGGTCGCACGGTTCGGCCGATGCGACGGTCAGGTCGGTGCAGGGCAGCGGGTTCCAGGTCGCCCCGTTCAACCAGCGCTGATCGTTGATCGGCAGTGGGCCGACCGCGTCGAGGAGACGGCGGGTGGCGCGGGGGCCTTGAGTGAGCCGGACGACGGGTTTGCTGTTGACGGTCATCTACTGCTCGTTTCCGGGTCGGGAGGTCGCCGTCATTCTGCACGACCCGCTCACGGTTCGTCCACGTCGGGCTCCCCCGGCGGAGGAGAGACTGTCCATCCGAGTCGACGGAGGTGGCGGATTGACCTCAGGGTCATCGCCGGGTAGGGCCTCTTGTTGGCCTGCTGCTGTGACCGCGTCGCCCATCGGACATTCCAGGGGGCATACGGTCCGTCGTTGTCCGTCCGGTCCAGCGACATGCCTGGCGGCGGCTCTCCGACGTCACGACGGAAGACCTCAAAGGAGTCCCTCCACTCCTCACACACGTAGATGCCTCGCCCGCCATAGTCGGCATACCGCGGGTCGTTCGGGTTGTGGCATCGCGACTTCATCGAAGTCCAGCGTCGATGAAGCGCCGAGCGGGACCTGCCGTGGGTGGTGTGGGTCTCTCGGACCCGGTCGATCTTAAGGCACCCGCAGGACTTGGAGTTGCCGTTTCGCAGGTTGACGCCCCGGACGGTCACCTCCGTGCCGCATTCGCAGCGACAGAGCCACATGGCGATGCGGTCGTTCGGCGATGATGCCGCGCGGGCCAGCACGGTGAACCTGCCGAACTTCTGCCCCTCCATGCCGATGACGGCAGCGGATTCCCGGCGAAGGCACCCGCACGAGTTCGTGGCCCCTGACGTCAGGTTGCCAGAACGAACCCTCTGCTCCTTTCCACAGTCGCAGATGCACGACCAGTAGATGCCGCCTGGCGTGCGGAGCATGGATTGGGCAACCAGCCGACCGAATCGGCGGCCCGTCAGGTCTTGCAGGGCAGGCATGGGGACTCCCGAGAACGCAACTGGGGGCCGAGTTGCCCCGGCCCCCAGTCTGACGCGTTGTCAGCCGCCAGTCAACTAGAATCAGGACTGGTAGCCAACCTCGTCCTGCCCGAGGCACGACACCAACTGGTCGTCCACCTGGATACCGGTGTAGCAGACGGGCAGATGAAGTACGTGGGCGCCGCAGTTCGTGGTGTCGACGACGCCTTCGAAGTTCTCGAAGAAGAACGTGAACTGGTTCGCCCGGTTCGAGTCGTTGTCGCGGTACATGCCGTTGCCGGACACGCCGATCGACAGTTCGCCACGGTCGATCACCGCGAACTTGCCGGCCGGGGCGATCAGCATGTCGATCTGCTGCGGCAGCAGGTTGAGCGGCGAACCGACCGCCGGGATCGCGGTCGCCCACGTCGGGGTGTCCATGAACCAGTTG
>CAZVVS010000560.1:0-3079 GCA_964630585.1 uncultured Gordonia sp. | reverse complement strand
GACGGCTCGAAGCCTCCGGCATCGACCTCGACGACTACGACACCGAAGCGAGCGTCCGCGACCTCGACGCGATCCGTCGAACGCTCGGCTACAGCAGTGGAACATCCTCGGCATCAGCTACGGGGCTCGCCTGGCGCTCGCGGCGCTCCGCTCGTCCCCGACGGCATCCGGTCCGTCATCCTCGACTCCGTGAGCGACGTGACCTCCGGCGGCCTCTCGGCACGCCGGGAATCGACCGAACGAGCACTCGACCAACTCCTCGCCGGTTGTGCCCAGAACGCCGTCTGTCGGACGGCGCACCCCGACCTCCCGGGCGAGATCGGAACCGTCGAACAGCGGTACGACGCGACGCCGATTGTCGTCGAAGTAGCGGCGGATGACGCGTCACCACCGGAGACGTTCGTCATCACCGGCGCCGACGTGCTCGCCGGGATCTCACAGGCGATGTACGACCCAGCACTCATCCCCGTTCTCCCTCGGCTCATTGGGGCCCTGGCCGCCGGCGACACTGCGATCGTCTCGGAACTCATCCGACAGAACGTGGCGTTCCACCGCAGCATCGTGTGGGGGACGAGCCTCAGCGTCGACTGTGCCGACTACGCCCGACTCGCGGCCGAGGATGACGATGCCGTCATCGCCAACCCCGGTCGCCTTCGAACGCTGCTGGCCGAGACGACCTGCGAGGAGTGGCCCGTGGAAGCGACGTCGAGAGCCATCAACACGCCGGTGACGTCGGACGTCCCCGCCCTCGTCGTCGCGGGGCAGTACGACCCTGTCACCCCGCCGGCGGGGAGCGAACGCGTCGCCTCACGCCTCACCAAGTCCACGTACGCGTTGTGGCCGAATCGCGGTCACGGCATCACCGGCGACGCATGTGCCGAGACCCTCATGGCGGTGTTCCTCGAAGACCCCGGTCGCCCGATGGACCTGAGCTGTCTCGCCTCAGTGCGCGGTCCCGACTTCGCGTGACTGGGCAGACCTACGCGTTGATCGGGCGGGTTCTCGACCTGGGTTGGCTACTCCGCGTCAGGCCGAACGAGCCCAAGTCCTGGGACCCCCTCGAAGATTCCGTCCATCGAAGCAATCGGAAGCCCGTGGGCGAGCGCTGTCGCGGCAATCCATCGATCGCCGGTGTGGACCTTGTCTCCAAGCGCGTGGCCACCGGAACGGAGACTGCCCGTCAGCGTTACGAAGGTCGTCTGCACCTCGTCAGTCACCTGCAAGATCGAGAGACCCGCCACGTGGTCCGCCAGTTCCTTGATCCGCGCCTCTGACCACGGGTTCCTGCTCAGGAGCGGCATCGAGAGCAACTCGACCCGCGTCTGAACCGCGATGAGAAGGCGTTGGCCCATGAGTGCTTCCTGCCAATCCGCCCTCTCCGGATGCGCGGCCCGTCGACCTCTCCCGGGTAACACGATCCGCGAGTACACGTCAGTGTCGACGACAACCGCTGGGCCGAGTCCTGGCGACGGCTCGATCGACCGATCGATCATGCACGGATCTCAGCGAGAAAGGCCTCGATCTCGTCGTCCGTCACTCCGGCGACCGGCAGGTCTGGGAATCTCGTGCGCTGTGGCGACTGATCCGATGGAAGGAGGAACCAGCTGTCGGGAAGCTGCTCAGCGACGAGCGAGGGCTCAATCAGCCGTACACGACTCCGGTCATCGCGCTCTGCTACCCCGGTAGCGACGACACGTTGTCCAATGAGGTGGGCTGCGCTCTCAAGATCAGCCACGTCCTCGATGCGGATGTCGTTACCGATGTCGTCTCGGACTCGGAACCTGTTCGCACGGATGTCGACCGCCTCCAACAGTCCGGTCACCGAGATCGACTCGGTCGTGACCTTGGGTTCGACCTTCCACACCCCGACGTCGAGCTTGTCGACAGCGACAGGAGCTGAGGTGATCATCCGACCGTTCAACCCTGTCGAGGAGAACGAGAAGTACCTCGCTCCCGAGGCGATGATGCTCGCCGCGACTCGTTCCGCCGCCTTCGCCACGAGCGGGCTCACCCATTCCGGTGGAGAGTTCGTGGCGATGCTGGCGACGATCTCTTCGAAACGCTGCTTGATCTGAAGTTCGTCCGTAACGTCAGGCAAGGAGCTGGCATTGCCAAGAACGAAGTCAACGCCCGTGGACCCCTTCTGCAGCCCTCGAAGCCTCAACGAGCTGGCGTCGTCAATACCCCGCGACGCACGGCCCGGCCCCTCGGCGCGCCCCACCTGTCGGCCGATACGAGTCGCCGTGAGCTGAAGGGCGTCGGCAAGATCGACGAGATCCCGGAACTCAATCTCCCCCGGGGGAACGGCCATGGCATCGAGCTTTAACAAGTACGACCGCTCTGACATCGAGACCACCTCCTAAACCGGATCGCTTCACAGTCTGCCAGTAGACCACCGAGGCCTGACATCTTGTCGGCGTCCAGGTTCGGCCCGCCGGGCTCGGGTACACGACCACCCCTCAGGCCGACGTCGCGGGCACTGCAGGCCACCCACGTCGAGGCCGCGCAGCGGAATCAGGCACCGGCGTACCTGCGTCCGCCCTCGTCCGCTTGTTGCGCCTTGCGCAACAAGCCAGTCTGTGCCACTTCCTGACCACGGTCCGAGAGCGCGAGTCGGGAGCGGGTCGAGCGGTCACGCGTGAGATGCGCACGGGACCTCCTCAGCGGCGATCTGGGCGATCCACGACCGGAGCTGGGCGAACTCACGAAGCCGGCTGCAGCGGCGCAGGAAGAGACCGGCGTCGATCGCACGAGCGACAACCGGCGTGTGATCGACAACGGCCACGACCTGTCGGCCCGTGACGTGTTCGACGTCACGGTGGTCGAGCGCCCGGCCGGTCTCGCCGAGAACGACGACTCCGTCCAGCTGGGCCTCCTGGTGGGCGCACAGCGTGCGGAGACCGACGTAGTCCGGCCCCCGGAGCACTCCGATGCGGAGGCGCTCCCGGGCGCCGAGATGCGCCTGTGCGGGATCGTCGTCGAAAGGTCCGAGATCGAGGTACTGCTCGAGAGTCCCAGCATCGACGACCTGGACCCCGGGGCCATCAGGCTTCAGGGACACGCCCTCGGCGAGTTGGAC
>CAZVVS010000559.1:0-3095 GCA_964630585.1 uncultured Gordonia sp. | reverse complement strand
GCTGCCGGTCGTCACGGTGTCGGGGATCGGTGGTGATCCGATCCCAGGCCCGACGAGCGTTCGCCGACGCGGCGGCACAGACTTGGTCCCAGCCCTTGATGGCATCGTTCGTGGCGAATCGGAAGTCCCAACCGTCGGGTCCTGGTGGTGGGGCCACCCGCTCCTTGCGCTTGGCCATCCGTCAGCTCACGGGGCGAGGGACGGGCTTGCCCTTCGTCACGATCGAGCTGCGTAGCCGGCGTGCCAGCTTGGGATCGGCGTGGATCTCGGCAGTCGATCGCCACTCCTCGACCAGCTGAGCGAGAGGACCGAAGCTGTCGAGCTCTGCTGCCGCCACGACCGTCCGGGTGAAGTCGTCGATGAACGCCTCGCGGTCAGCCGGGGGCAGGAACGACGTCCAAGGGAACTCGTCGAGCAGCGCCGCGCCCAGCGCCGCCGGGGAGTGCACGGCCAGGTTCCGGAGTGCTCGGCCGACCATGGCGTAGGCGTCCGCTCGCTGGTCGTCACGATCGACCCGGGTCAGTCGCAAGGCAGGCGCACCCCGCCGCCGGAGGAGGACGTCGCCGTCAGCGAGGTCCTTGACCACGTTCTTGGGCTGACGCAGCAGCTCGGAGAAGGGATGCTCGATCACTCGCATGACCACCACCATATCTGAACTACTTCAGATGTCACTCAGGGGCCCAGGATCGGCGAACGCAGCGCCGAGTAGGCCTGCCCGCCTCTCGTGGCTCGCGTCGGCCGGTTCAGGCTTCCAGCACCCGGAGCGCCGTGCGAACGGACGTGGAGGCCCGCAACTCGCGGGCGATGTCGCCGAGCCTGGCCAGCCCCGGGCGTGGCTGGCCGAGGTCGCGGCGCAGGGCCCGGTGTGCCGTGTTGTCGCCGACGAGGCGCCGGAGGCGGAAGGTGTCCACGATGGTCCGCTCCCGTGTCGGTGATCCGGAACCGCTCGCCGTCGTCGCCGATCTCGACACGGCCGAGGTCGAAGCTCGCGGCTCGGAACACGTGGACGATCGTGAGCGGATGGTCGATGGTGGAGCGGTGTGAACCCTCGGGAACTGCGACGTGGACGGCGGCCGGGATGTCGTCGGTGAGATCCCAGCAGGACTGGGCCGATGCCATGGCGATCATCCCCTGCGATGCCCGGGCACACACGGCGACGAAGTCGACGTTGGCGACTCCCGCCGATCCGACGAGCTGGTAGAGCCCGCGGGACAGCTCCAGGATCTGGCCGTCGTCTCGGAGCGCGTAGAGGACACGCCCCCGCAGCATTCCAAGGCGAGAGGCACGTTCCGCGGATGCGCGACCTCACCTCACCGGTGGATCCAGGCTCAGGACGCGCCTGGACGCCCTCGCCGCATCCCTCACGCGCCCGCACCCTTCCCTCGCAGAACCGAAGCGCCCAGAGACCAGGTGCGTCAGTCGGTCGGCTCGGGCTGCGGAAAGGCCCAGGTGCCCGGCCCCACGACGGCGATACCGCGGCCCGACGACAGCCGGTCCCGGCGGGAGGGGGCGCGCACGGCCAACGCGTCGTGTTCGAACGAGGCATGGAGCGACGGGCAGAATCGTGTTGGTGCTCGTGATGCTGAGTGGTCTTCCCGGCGTGGGCACGTCTGAGGTCGCACAGGGGCTCGCCCGCCGCCTGCATGCCGCCGACGCGGCCAACTACCTCGAGGTCGGCCCTGACATCTGGCGTCGGGCCGCCACTGAGGCGGAGGCACCGGTCAAGGCGATCGAGAGCATCTGCAGCGACCCGGTGGAGCATCGGCAGCGATTGGAGTCACGTCGTCGCGAGCTCGAGGCGTATCCAGAACCCACCGGGGACAGCGTCACCAGACGGGCGACTGACACCGAGCCGTGGAGCACTGAGCACCACGTGATCGACTCCCTCCAGCCTCTGGAGAGCAGCCTCGCCGATGCCATGGGCTACCTCGTCCCGTGACCGGCGATCGGGGATGTTCTTCGGCCCTCGGGGACCCGACGCTTGGGTAGGTGGCGGTGAATCGAAGTCGCCGAGCCCGGGCCGATCGCCGCCGCAAACGCCGGATGGAACGGGTCGAGCACGATCTCAGCTCGGACCAGTGGGCGGCGCTGATCGCGGCGTGGGGAGGGTGCGCGTACTGCGGTGCCACCGAGCGCCCGCTCCAGCGCGACTGCGTGCTGGCGATCTCCCGCGGCGGTCGCTACACCCTCGACAACGTCGTGCCCGCCTGCGCGAGCTGCAACGCGAGCAAGTGCAACGAGGAGGTCACGACGTGGCTGCGACGCAAGCGGCTCGACGAGCGCACCTTCCTGCTTCGGTACCTCGAGATCAGGTCCGAGCTGACCTCATCCTTCGGCGACGACCCCGCGCCCCAGCGCGGCGGGCGATCGGGGCGCCCCGAACCGAGCTGAACCCCCTGTTCGAGCTTTCGCATCCGAGCGTCTCCCCAGCCCGCTCGCTTGGCTCCGAAGCGAACCTCGGCCTCAGTGACGAAGGAGATGAAGACGTTCCGCCCTTCGACGAGGGGCCGATACCGCCCGGCGAGCGCTGCACCCGATCGGGTGAGTTCGGCAGCGAAGACTCCAGTGTCGACAACGACGGAACCTCTTCTCGGCTCTCCTCGAGCGACTGCCCGGGAACGTGGTGGGGATGATCTTCGTGGGTCGACATGATTGGCTCCTGGTCTCGGCCAGTGTGCCGACGGTGCTCGGCGGCTCAAGGAGTCACCACAGATCGATCCCAATGCCGTCCGACACCACGGCTCGGCGGCAAGAGGGTCTGGTGCTGGTCGATGACCCACTCCTGGCGGCGCTCGTTCGCCCAGTTGATCGAGAGGTCCTCGGCGGCCTGGTCGAGGTCGTCGGATTCGACGTAGATCGACCTGCCCTGCCTTGCCCGTGAGAGCGCCACATAGGCGAGCTCCCGGGACATCGTCGGCGTGCTCGCCGGTGCAGACCCCGAGGACAGTCCGAGCTCTACGCCCAGCTCGGCGTGTCGCTGAGCTACGACTCCACCGGCAGCGTGACCGCGAAGGCCGGGCCTCGTCGCTGCCCGTTCATCGAGATCGACGGCGGTCGCCAGGACGTGGGCGACCAGGGCCGTCCCGATGCCGAGC
>CAZVVS010000558.1:0-3096 GCA_964630585.1 uncultured Gordonia sp. | reverse complement strand
GCAGACCGGTGAAGGTGGCTGTGACGGCCTCGGCGGTCGCGGTCACGTCGATGGAGCGGCAGTGCGGACCGGTGACGTCGGACAGGGGCGCGGAAGCAACCGGGATGTTGCGAACGGTGACCTGGACGCTCGACTTGTCGGCGCTGCGCTGGACGAACAGTCCGCGCTCGGGGGCGGGTGGCGCCTGCTTCGGCACGGTAGAGAGCAGGACCGAACCGTCGTCGGGTAGGTGGGTCACCGCCGAGCAGGGGATCGACATGGTGAGGTCGATCGGCACGTAGGCGATGAGCGGGGCGTTGACGCTGCGGAGTGTGCCCTGCTGCGGCCAGGAGATCTCGGCGGTCGCCTGGTTGACCGGCATCAACGGCGCGGCTAGCGCCAGCAGAAAGCCCAGAAGGCCGGTGACGATGGCCGCGATGCGGGCTCGTCGGAGGGTCTGCACTGGCACAAAGGGCAATGCTAGTCGGTGGTCGGGCCGCCCCGGCCGTGTGTCGTATCAACGGCCTGCACACGGTGGTGGTGATTAGGCTGGGGCCATGGCCGAGAACGAACCGTTGCCGCTGTTGTTGCTCAACGGCCCCAACTTGAACACCCTGGGGCTGCGCGAGCCCGAGATCTACGGCGCGACGACCCTCGCGGAGGTCGTCCGCGACTGCGAGCGCCTCGCAGCCGAACTCGGTTTCGGCCTGCGCGCGGCGCAGACCAACACCGAGGGCGAGATGATCGACTGGCTGCACGAGGCCCGCGGCCAGGTCAGCGGCATCATCATCAACGCCGGCGCCTGGACGCACACGTCGATCGCACTGGCCGACGCGTTGCGGATCCCCGAAGTGCCAATCATCGAGGTCCACATCAGCAACGTCCACCAGCGCGAGGAGTTCCGGCATCACTCCTACATCTCGCCGCTCGCCGTCGGGGTCATCGTCGGGCTCGGCGTCAACGGCTACGAGTACGCGGTGCGCTTCCTCGCCGACCACCTCTCCCCGTCGACCGAGGACTGACCCGGGGTCATCTCGCCACCGGTGGTCGAGTGCTCGCGACGAAGGAGCGGGTGTATCGAGACTTAGCGGTTGCGCACGACGAGGACGAACGGTCCGATCTCGGTGACCGTGAATTGCGGGCCCGCGAAGGCCGATGCGGGGAAGGTGACGGTGTAGCGACTGACGTTCGGGTCGTTGGGGTAGACGTCGCGCGCCAGTTTCAGCGTGTAGCCGTCGGGGCTGTAGCGGAACAGGAATACATCGGGCGCCCGCCACGGCGACGCGTCCAGGTTCGCGACCATCTCCGCAGGCGTCGTCGCCTTCGACCACTTGTCGATGGTGGCCGCCCGCTTGTCGAACTCGGCCAGCGGGTTGGCGTAGTGCGACGTCAGGCCCTGGAAGCCCCAGTACGGGTAGATCGAGAGGAAGTCGAAGTCCGCTGTCAGGACGATCACGTCGGTTGCCGGCTTGCCGGTCTGCTCGGCGATCGCCGCCCGGATCTTGGGGTAGTAGGCCTGGGCGCCCGCCGGGCGCTTGTCGGCGCGCTGTCCGTTGCCGTCGGTGTCGGCGTAGGCAATGTTGATGTCACCGGCCAGCATCGACGGGACGTGCTGCGCGGTGGCGACCGCAAGAATCGTCGCGACGGCGCCGATGACGAATCGCACGTCGCCGAGCTTGCCGACCACCCACGACGCGGCGGCTGCGACGCCGAGGACGCCTGCGGCACTCAGGACTGCCGCGAGCATCGGCTCAAGACGGAAGGCCAGCAGTGTCGACCCGGTCGCGGTCATGGCCATCGATCCCAGCGACACCAGGTAGACCGCCACGACGGCGGTACCCAGGGCCAGCGCGATACTGCGCTCACGGAACCGCCACAGAATCCAGATGAAGCCGATCGCGGCGAGCAGGCCGAAGATCGTCGCGCGTAGCATCGGGAACGGCAGTTGGGAGCCGGCCTCGGGCAGGTAGTGCTCGTAGGTGCCGCCGCTGGCCGGCCGGTTCTGCGCGCGGGCGTGCAGGTAGGGCCCCCAGGTGAGCAGTGCGACCGCGCCGGCGATCACTCCCATGACACCCAGGCGTGCGGCATAGACGCCGAGCAGTCGTAGCCGCAGGCGGCGGGTACTCGCCGTCGCGACGGTCTTGTTCCCCGTCTGCAGCCACGCGCTGACCAGCAGCCATAGCGCCAGGAGGCAGGCGATGCCGGCGAAGACTCCGGCGTAGAGGGTGTAGAAGGCGGCGCAGGCACCCAGGAACACGCCCGCGACGAGGATCGCCGGCCACGGCGTCGACCGCAGACCGACCTCGTCAACGGGGCCCTTGGGCCCGCGAAGCGCGTGCAGGATGGTCGGGAGCAGGGCGACGCCCAGCAGGATCAGCACGGCGGCGTAGGGCTCGGGCGAGGCGTAGGCGAGGACCGTCAGCGTCACCGCGAGCGAGACGGCGACGCCGCGGTCGGCGCCGATCATCCGGTTCCACAGCACGGTCGCCAGGGCGGCGGCCGCGGCGATCGAGATGACCGACCATGGCTTGTAGGCCTCCCATCCGGCCAGACCGAGGAGGTCGGCATAGCGCCCGCCCAACCAGAACCAGCCCGCCGGATAGAACGGCGGCAGGTCGAAGTAGGTCATGTCGGCCAGTCGTGGCGACGACGTCAGGCGGGTCAGGTATTCGACGCGGAACTGCTGATCGACCGAGAGGCCGAAGAGGTACAGCTTGGTCGCCGCCAACGGCACCCCCAGGGTCACCGTCACGAGTCCGGCCATCCCGACCGCGGAGATCGCGTCGACGAGGAGGCGCTTGGAGTCGGGCCGCCAGCGGTAGAGCAGCACCGCGACCAGCAGGACCGCGATGGCACCGACCTGCCCGACCGTCGTCACCGCGCGCAGGACGTTGGACGCGTTGTAGGCCGGCCAGTCCACCGTCGCGATCGCGGTCAGTCCGATCCAGGCGACGATCGCGCCGATGACGGCCGCGGCGACCAGGCGCAGCGCGGCGCGGATTGAAGTACTCACGGTTGCCGAATCTATCCGATCAGCACAACGGCTACCGGAACCAACAACCCCGGCTGGTTCACGTGGTCGTTGCGACACTCTCGGGTGAGAGGGTGTGGCGACCA
>CAZVVS010000557.1:0-3109 GCA_964630585.1 uncultured Gordonia sp. | reverse complement strand
TTCACCGGCCGCGGCCCGGTCAGCGGCACCGTCAACATCGTGAACCGGGGCGGACCGTGGCAGCTGCCCGGGTGGGCGTCGTTCACCGCTCCCTGAGCCCCCCCTAGACTGAGCCGAGTGGCACCCACCCCTCTTCTGCACGGTCTGGCACAGGCGGTGTGCGCCGACGAGACGTTCGCCGCGCTGGCCGCGCACCTGCGGGTGCCGCGCCTGGCGATCACCGCTCCCGACGCCGCACGGCCGTTCGCCGTCGCCGCCCTCGCACAGCAGACCGACGACCCGATCCTCGTCGTCTCGGCCAACGGGCGCGAGGCCGACGACCTGGTGATCGAGCTCTCCGAACTCCTCGACGACCCCGAGTCGGTCGCCCTCTTCCCGTCGTGGGAGACCCTTCCGCATGAACGCCTCTCACCCAGCGCGGACACGGTCGGCCAGCGCCTGGCCGTCCTGCACCGGCTCGCCGCCCCGGGTGATCACCCGCTGCGCGTCGTCGTCACGACGGTCCGCTCGGTGGTCCAGCCGATGGCCCCGGGACTGGGGGACCTGCACGCGATCACCCTGCGCGAGGGCGATGAGATCGACTTCGACGGTCTGCTGGCCTCGCTGGTGGAGATGGCCTACGAGCGCGTCGACCTCGTTGGGCGCCGTGGCGAGTTCGCGGTGCGCGGCGGCATCCTCGACGTCTTCCCGACGACAGCCGACCACGGTGTGCGCATCGAGTTCTTCGGCGACGAGATCACCGACATCCGAGCGTTTTCCGTTGCCGACCAACGAACGCATCCGGAGATCGCCGCCAGCCCCGTCGTCATCCATGCATGCCGTGAGCTACTGCTCACCGCGCCGGTCCGTGAGCGGGCCGGCCGCCTGCTCGAGTCGCAGGAACCGGGCAGCGACCTGACGTCGATGCTGGCCAAGCTCGCCGAGGGCATCCCCGTCGAGGGGATGGAGGCGTTGATCCCGCTCCTTGCCGACGACGACCTCGAACTCCTCACCGAAGTCGTTCCCGACAGCTCGCTCGTGCTGCTGTTGGACCCGGAGAAGATCCGCACGCGCGCGACCGACCTGGCGGCCACCGGCAAGGAGTTCCTCGATGCCGCGTGGACGGTGGCGGCGATGGGCGGCGACGCCCCGGTCGACGTCGAGAACACAGTCGGGCCCTCGCGCGGCTTCGCGGCGAGCGCCTATCGGCTCATCGACGACGTGGAGGCGGCGACTCTGGCTTCGGGTCGCCGGTGGTGGACGCTGAGCCCGTTGAGCAGCGGCGACGCCGACGAGGTGTCGCTCGCGGTCACCGCCGGGCCGGCGCCGCGCGGCAATGACGATGAGATCGCCGCACTGTTCGCCCAGTTGCGCGCCCACGTCAGCGACGGTGGACGCGCGGCGATCGTCGTTGCGGGCAAGGGCACGGCCGAGCGCATCGACGAACGCTTGGGTGAAGCCGAGGTCCCGTCGACGGTGGCCGCCGCCGGTCAGCCGCCCGTGCCGGACGCCGTCACGATCTACCACGGAACCCTGCGGCGCGGTCTGGTCACGAGCGGTTCCGCCGCCACGGCCCCGCCGCTCGTCGTCGTCACCGAGGCCGACCTGACCGGCACGCGGGTGGCGGGCACGCGCGACGGCCGTCGGCTCGGTGCCAAGCGTCGCAACCAGGTCGACCCGCTGGCGCTCACCGCGGGTGACCTCGTGGTGCACGACCAGCACGGCATCGGCCGGTTCGTCGAGATGATCGAGCGCACGGTGTCCGGGGCGCGCCGCGAATACCTCGTCATCGAGTACGCCGCCGGCAAGCGCGGCCAGCCCGGCGACAAGCTGTACGTGCCGATGGACTCCCTCGACCAGCTCTCCCGCTATGTCGGTGGCGAAGCGCCATCGCTGTCGAAACTGGGCGGCTCGGACTGGCAGAACACCAAGCGCAAAGCCCGCAAGGCGGTGCGCGAGATCGCCGGGGAACTCGTCCAGCTCTACGCCGCGCGCCACGCCGCCCCGGGGCACGCCTTCGCCACCGACAGCCCGTGGCAGCGCGAGATGGAGGACGCCTTCGACTTCACCGAGACGCAGGACCAGCTGACGGTCATCGCCGAGGTGAAGGCCGACATGGAGCGCGCCGTCCCGATGGACCGCGTCATCGTGGGCGACGTCGGCTACGGCAAGACCGAGATCGCCGTCCGCGCGGCGTTCAAGGCGGTGCAGGACGGCAAGCAGGTGGCGGTGCTCGTGCCCACGACGATCCTCGCCCAGCAGCACCTGCAGACCTTCACCGAGCGCATGTCGGGGTTCCCGGTGACGATCCGCGGCCTGAGCCGGTTCACCGATCCGGCGCAGGCGCGCGAGACGATCGAGCAGATGGCCGACGGCACCGTCGACATCGTCATCGGCACGCACCGCCTACTGCAGACCGGGGTGCGGTGGAAGGACCTCGGCCTGGTCATCGTCGACGAGGAGCAGCGTTTCGGCGTGGAGCACAAGGAACACATCAAGTCGTTGCGCACCCACGTCGACGTGTTGACGATGTCGGCGACGCCGATCCCACGGACCCTGGAGATGTCGATGGCCGGCATCCGCGAGATGTCGACGATCCTCACCCCGCCCGAGGAGCGCCACCCCGTCCTCACCTACGTCGGCGCCTATTCGAGCAAGCAGGTCTCCGCCGCGATCCGTCGCGAACTGTTGCGCGACGGTCAGGTGTTCTACGTGCACAACCGGGTGTCGTCGATCGATAAGACCGCGCGCGAGATCGCCGAATTGGTGCCCGAAGCACGTGTCGCCGTCGCGCACGGCCAGATGAACGAGGACCGTTTGGAGTCGACGGTCACCGCGTTCTGGAACCGCGAATACGACATCCTCGTGTGCACGACGATCATCGAGACCGGCCTCGACATCGCCAACGCGAACACGCTCATCGTCGACCGGGCCGAACATTTCGGCCTGTCGCAGCTGCACCAGCTGCGTGGTCGCGTGGGCCGCAGCCGTGAACGCGGATACGCCTACCTCTTTTACAGCCCCGACCGCCCGCTGACCGAGACGGCCTACGACCGTCTGGCGACGATCGCGCAGAACAACGAGCTCGGCGCGGGCATGGCCGTCGCGCTGAAGGACCTGGAACTGCGCG
>CAZVVS010000556.1:0-3117 GCA_964630585.1 uncultured Gordonia sp. | reverse complement strand
GGCGTTGCTCAGGCCGAGTTCCAGTCGGCGGGTTCGTAGCAGTGCTGCCAGCCGGTGACGGGCGTCGTCGGAGGCGTTCGCCAAAGCGTGCTTGTCGTTGGATGCCTTCAGATTCTTGGTCTCCGTTTACGTACGTCCATTGTCTCACGACCATGCGCTCGCGCATAGGAGATTGTCGATTCCACAACGCTCTGACCAGCACTTATGGACGGAAGACATACACACCCACCTTGCTCTCGATGATGCTGATCTCGCTGTTCAGACGCATGTCTCGGACCCAACCCTCGACGTCAACCTGAACGTATGGGCGCAGCCCTTCCGGTACGCCGGGAAGGTCGTCCAGGTCGATACCGAAGTCATCGAGCAGCGACTCGCCCCAGTCCGTCTCGGAGCCCCACTCGCCCAGGTAGTGGTCCTCGAAGGTCTCGGGCAAGAGGTCACCGGACTCGTCGTTGGCGACCCAAGCGGCGTAGGCGTCACCGTGGGCGACGATCCCCTCGGCGATCGCGCAGACGCGTTCCAGTGATTCGTACTCGCCAAGATGGATCGGACCGAAGCCGGAGAAGTCGTGGATGGCCCATTCCTCGGCGACGTCGCCGTACCGCTTGGTAGTCGGTGAGTCGGCCAGCATCTCGGCGACGACCTCCTGCACTACCTCAACCCCGACATCGGCGTTGACCCACTCGCCGTGCAGGATCCCGGCGTTGTAGTCACTGAGGCTGGCGACGTAGATCCGCGGATACGCCCACGGGTCGGTCTCCTGCCGGACCGGCGGCGTCGGTTCGACAAGGCCGCTCATGCTGCCCTCCCCTCGCCTGTCGCGCCGATGCGCTCGCGTGCTTGTTGAGCAAATTTTGTGTTCAGTTCCACCCCAAGCCAGCGGCGATTGAGGCGCTTGGCAACGACCCCGACGGTGCCTGCTCCGAAGAACGGATCGAGCACGACGCCGGGCTGCCAGGCGCGGGTCTCGCACCCGCAGCTCTTGCGAAGCGTGCCGAGCACTGCCAGCGAACCGAGCTCCCGGGCAGCTTGAGCGCGTCGCCAGGCAGTGCCGCAGGTCTGGCAGACGCGCTCGGGGCATGTTGCCTTGATCGGTCGCTCGACCAGTGCCGGTGGGAACGTGGCGAAGTGGGCGCCTCGGTAGCTGGCGGTCGGGATGACCCACCAGTCTCCGGGGTTCTTGCCGAGCGGATGTGAGGTAACTCCCCTGGCCTTCATGGCGTCGAGGCCGGTGTTCGCTCCGGCGGCGGGCCCGGACCAGTCGGGCCGCTTGCCGTCCTTCGTTCCGTACTTGGTGTCGGAGCCGAGCACGGCCGGTCGCGTCAAGGCGGATCGAGCCGGGATGCGGATGGCGTCGAGGTCGAAGAAGTAGTGCGGCGAGCGGGTCAGTAGGTAGACGGGTTCCCAGTTGCAGGCCAGTCGATCCCGGACCGAGGCGGGCATGCCGTTGGGCTTGGCCCAGACGACCTTGTTGCGGATCAGCCAGCCGTCTGCCTCCAGGGCCAGGAGCAGCTTCTCGGGCGCAAGGACGAGACTCTTGGGCGGTGCGCCGTGCTTCGGCGAGCGGGAGAAGGTGTCGCCCAGGTTGAGCCAGACCGATCCGGCAGGCTTGAGAACCCGGCCGACCTCGGTCATGACGCGCATCAGGGCATCGACCCACTGGTCGACGGATTCCTCGAGGCCGATCTGGTCGGCGACGCCGTAGTTGCGGAGTCGGAAGTAGGGCGGGCTGGTGACGACGCAGTCGACGGAGTCCGTCGGCAGGCGTCGGAGTTGGTCGGCGGCGTCCCCGACGAGGACCTCGCCGGTTGGTAGTTCGGGTAGTGGTTGGGTGTTCGCTTTCATGGAGCACCTCCTTTCGATTCGTTGATTTCGTTGATGTTCTGGATCGTCTGCCCGTGCCCGATGAGCACGGCAGTGGTGGCCTCGTCCGTCGCGACCACGAACAGGCCTGGCTCGAACCCGGTGGTGCGATCGAGCAGTCGGGTGATGCGCTCAGCTCGTCGCTGGTCAGGAACGGACCACAGCACCCGTGGGAAGACCGGGTGGGCCTCAGCACCCGATCGCCAGTACGCCTGGTACTGCTGGCACTTGCGCAGGATCGTGGGCAGATGCTCGGTCGCCCGATCGACCTCGACGAACCAGCGCAGCTCCATCCGCGTGTCGGTGATCACTTCAACCAGCAGGTCTGGCTTGAGGATCTCGCGCTGGCTGTGTCGCCCGACGAAGCTCCGCCAGGTGTCCGGTTCGGTGGTGACGGTCAGGCTCCGAGCGGAGCCATCTCGGGTTGCCTCGTGGAGTCGGACGGCGACCTCGGCGCAGGCGATGGTGTGGGCGACGAAGCGGTCGGTCGGCTCACGTCGTCCGCCTCGCCCCTCCTCCCCGATCGCTCGGCGACCGCGGCTGGTGAGTTGGTAGGTGAAGCCGGTCGAGCCAGCGCGGTGTCCACCCTGACGACGTTCCAACCTGTTCAGGTACTCACCATCCACCAAGCGACGAAGGACGGACTGGCAACGGCGGCGGGTCGCGATGGGCGAGGCGTGGTGACCGTCGAAGATGAGGCGTTCGATTTGGCCGCTGGTGAGTAGGCGATGTCGCCCCACCTCCCCGAGCACGGCACGGTCACGGTCGGAGAGATCGAGTCGGATCGGTCCGCGCCGCCTCATCGGAGTGCTCCCATTGGGTGCAGACATTCCGCGCCAGCAGATCGATGGTTCGCCGCTCTGTGCAGGTCATTCACCCATCCGTCCGTTATGCCGACGCGACGGGCGACGCGACATCCGCTCATGGGGGATCCTCCGGTAGTTGCCGGCCCCCAAGCACCGATCCGGTGGACGGCGATGTGCCAGTTGGAGTGCCGTCGATCAGTGCGCTCAGGCGCTGTTCGGTCTGGCTGCGGGGCACGCCCCAGCGGTCCCGGTTGGCTCCCAGCACAGCGTCGAGCGAGGTGGATGTCGCGGGCAGCGGCCGGGTCAGGATCGATCCATACGGCGTGCTCGCACCGTTCCGCATGATCGAGGCGTAGGCCTCATACGCGTCGAGGCCCATCAGGTCCTCGGGCGTGAGCAGCCCTGCCGTGCGCTTGGCAAGCACTCCGGCGTCATCGAAGTCGGTACG
>CAZVVS010000555.1:0-3137 GCA_964630585.1 uncultured Gordonia sp. | reverse complement strand
GGTGAGCGACACCCTCGTCGACACCTACCGGTGGATCGTCGAAGCCGGCGGCCTGGGCCGCGACGAGATCGGCAACATGGCGCGCTGAGGACGGTCAGCCGGGTCGAGTCAGCCGCGGATCTCGCGGTCGATGATCTCGACCTCGGCGCCCGGATCGTTGCCGCCCTCGTCGACGAAGCGGACTCGCGTTCGAACAAGCGCGTTGGCGCCCTTGGATGCAGAGCACAGGACCCTGCGATCCGCAACGCTGCCCGACGAAGCGAGGCCGCTGCCGGGCAACCCGGAGCAGGACACCGTGAACCCGTCGTAGGTAAGCGTGTATGTGTTGCCCTCGACGCCGCGCGACAAGTCACCACGCATCGCCGCGATCGCCAGGCTGGTGGCGTCACCGGCCCGATCAACGCCGTCAGTGCGGGTTTGATAGGCGCGGGTCGAGGTGATGTTCGTGTACGCGAACGAGACCAACGCTGCGACGATCAACCCGCCGATGAGCGTCGCTGCCAGCACCAGCGGAAGCACCGCGCCCGACTGACCTCGGGCCTTTCCGGAGCCACTCATGCGCCTCATTCCCACGTCACCGTGAGCTTGGGCCAATGGCGGACGTCGGAGCTCTCACGCGCCCCCCACCAAAAGCCGTTGTCACCGCCGGTGTCGTCGGCCGCCGGCGTGTCACCGCGATCGAGTTGCCATCCGTAGTTGGGCCACCCGCCCGCGGAAGGACCCTTGTACCAGCGATTGACCTCGTCGAGAACGGTGAACGTGAACGGCTTCTGAACGGTGAACGGTCGGCCGGTCTGGAAGATCTGTGTGTTGGAACCGGATCGAACGTTGGGACGGCTGTTCCAGGTCACGGTCGCCTCGTCCCACGGATCGCCCAGCACTCTCAACCCGTGCTCCGACTCGTAGCCACAGCAGTCAGGGCTTCCGTTTCGGATCAACCACAGCTGGAGGTCGGCTGAGAGAATGCGCTTCCCGCCCGGGAGGAAGGCCGGTTCGCCAGGCCCTGTACAGGGGCCGAGCAGGTCGACCATCAAGAAGCTCGTGACGTAGCCGGACGAGCCGGACTTCCGCCGAAACGCGCTCATGTGCCATTCCCGGCCGTAGTTGGTGTTGGGGTCGTAGCTACTGATCCAGGTATCGGCGCTCGACACCAGGGTGCAGCGTTTGGAGTTGGTGTTCGAAACCACCGGTGTCTGATTGGAGTCGCGGTGGCCCTTCAGTTGGAACGAGTATCCCGAGGTCGTCTTCACGTCGAGGGTGACGATCCGGCATTGCTCGTCGCCGGCGGGAGTGAGGGGCGCTGGTGACGCGCCAGGATTGGCCCGGCAAGTCACGGTCGGAGCGCCCGCCCCTCCCGCCAGTTCGCTGGCCACCTCACTGACCTCGCCAGACGCAGCAAGGGCTGCTGTGAGGTCGGCGCCCGAACACACCCGACGCTGAAGGACTCCTCCGCCGGCGGCGAGACTGTAACTACGAACCTCGACGTCGTCACCGGACTGCACGAGCACACGGAGAAGGCTCGCCGAGTCGCCGCCGCATCCTTGCTGGCCCCGGGCGACAGCGAGTGCTGGGCCGATCGGCGTAGCGGACCGGATGTCGTCGACGAATCGAGCGTTCGTCTGGAGAGCGGACGCGGATCCCGCGAGACGGGCTCTGGTGGTAGCCGATGTCTGCGACGTCTGAATGAACAGGCCGGCCGCTGCCGTGACGATGATCCCGCTGATCGCCATGCCGATCAGCAACTCGATCAAGGTCACACCTCGCTGGTCTTCTCGACGGTGGGTCCGACAGGTTCCAGTGCGCCTTCGAGCGGCGACGGTTCGAGCACCCATCAGGGCACCACCGGCACGAACGTCCACTGCTGTTCCGGCGCGGCGGTACATACCTTCTGTGTGGCTCTCGCGCCGTCGCTCACAGCCTGCACGCACCGCCGCACGCCGCCGCTGACAGCCCTCGTCCTCAGACCCGTTGCATCGACATCGAACTTCTGGGCGTCGCGGGTCGCCGGAGTAGTGCACCCGGTAACGAACAGCCCCTCGTCCTCGGCCCCGTTCTTTGCGTCGACGCATCGGTTCATCGCGCTGAGCGGTCGTATCTGGCCGTTCGTCAATGGGACCAGCAGTTGCTGGGCCCTGGAGCTGTCGGCGCACGGATAGGTTCGCAGGTTCGGTTGGTTGCTCGCGTCGGCGAGCTGATCGGGCTCCAGGCAGCTGTCGGAGCTCGAGACGCGCAGGTGTCCGACAGCGTTCGGCTTCGGCGATGATCCGGCCGCTTCCTTCACGAGCTGCTGTGAGGGGTCGGATGTGCACGCTGCCATGGTGACCTTGCTTCCCTCACCGCCGCCCTGAGCGCACCAGCCTGGCGAGGTGCCGGTGTTGCGGAGTCGTCCGCTTCCGTCGAACGTCCACTTCTGGTTCCCGTTTGCTGCGTCACAGGCGTAGACGATCAGGTCCCTCGCACCGTTGGAGCCGACACCTGCCGCCTGTGAATCGAGACATTTCGTCGGATCGATCCGCAGACGAACCAGGGCACCGTCACCGGAGAATGCGAAGGCCTGGTTGTGGCGACTCGCGCCAAGGCACGGGATCGCCTGCACGGCGTCTACGGTGGATCCTCCCACGGCGTCCAGGCACCACCCGGCGGAGTTGCGGAACTGCAGCGGTAGTGCCGCAACGTTCACGCTCACCGGCTCCACGTACCAGGTCTGAAGGTCCTTGTCCGGCCCCGATGCCGCGCAAGTGAGCGCCTTCACGCTGTTAGACGCTGGGGTCAGTTGCTCGCACAGGTTGCCCGAGGTCTTGAGCACATCGCCGGTGGTCGTGAACTGCTGGTCGGCGGGCCGACCGCATTCCCACATCACCAGTTCCGCTCCGTTGCTGGCGGAGAAACGTTCCAGGCACAAACCGAGGTCGACCGTCGACACGAACCATCCACTGTTCAGTCGGAGGAAAGCTTGAGTCGGGCGTTCGTCGCCAAGGCAGGGGAAGTCGGTCATTTTCGTATTCGATGCCATCGCGCCCCGGACATCGAGGCATCCGCCGGTCCCCTTGTTCCTGATCTGGACGATCGTGCGTCTGTCCGTCGGGGTCTCGATCACCCAGCGCTTGTCGGCCACCGAGTCGTCGCACGTTTGGACA
>CAZVVS010000554.1:0-3150 GCA_964630585.1 uncultured Gordonia sp. | reverse complement strand
GAGACGAAGCCGAAGTGGTCGGTGAACAGTCGCTTCTCGAGCTTCGGCGCCTCCCAGCCGGGCAGGTAGTAGTGCAGTCGATCGAGGAAGGCGGGGTCGATCATCGACGGGGGGAGGTCAGCGAAGAGGTGGGCGGTGCGCACCAGCTCCTCGTGGGGCTTGGACGTATTGCCCACGAAGACGATCGAGGCCTCGGCGGGGATCTCGTCCTTGCCTCGGGCGAAGGACCCGGACTCCATGAAGTCTTTGAGCATGTTGATGACCGTTGAGTCCGACATCTGCAGGCCGGCGACCTCGTCGAAGGCGACCACGTCCCAGGTGCCCAGGAGCCCGACCCGGCCGGAGGACATGTTGACGAACAGCTGGGCGACGGTGACCTTGCCGCCTGAGATCAGGATCGTGTTGGGGTTCGACTCCCGGAACACGAATGACTTGCCGGTGCCCCAGGGGCCGAGTTCGATGAGGTTGTAGTTGCGCTCGGCCATGGGGATGAGCCGGGTCAGGGCGAGGAGCTTTCCGCGGAGGTCATATGAGGCGGGCTCGAGTCCGATGGTGCGCATGACGAGGTCGAGCCAGTCGTCTCGGCTGAGCTCGCTTCGGGCCTCGAGGTAGGCGTCTCGGTCGAAGGCGGCGACCTGGATGGGTTTGAGCGCCGAGATGTAGAAGGGCGTCTTCTGGGCCGCGTCCTCGAGGTCGTTGTAGACGAGGTCGAGCTGGCACCAGGCCCCGCCTCCGAGGAGGCGGTCGTACTTGTAGACGATCTCCTCGGGAATGTTGACGAACTTGGACCCGAAGTTGGACAGCGTGGCCCAGAACTTCTTGTCGCTCTCGACGAACCGCACGTCGACCTTGTCGATGAGCCGGTGCTTGCCCTTCTTCTTGAGCTCGGCCTTGGCGACCTCCGATTCGTCCGGCCGGATGAAGTTGTCGGCCAGCGTCTGGTTGACAACCTCGAGTCCGGCCTGGATGGCCGCCGGGTCATCGGAGGCGCAGTACTTGCCGAGCAGGAACTCCAGCACGTAGACCGGCACGCTGGCGCCGACCTTGACCTGACGGACAAGGTCCTTGCGCACCACTCGGCCGGGGAAGTACCGGTTGGCGAGCTCATCGAGCCGGTCGTAGCGGTCGTCAGTCAAGGTCATCGTCCACCAGAACGTTGGCTGCGACATCCACGTCCAGAGCCTCGAGGCGGACCCCGGTCGCGGCGTCGATCACCTCTAGTGTCGCACTCGAGCCGGCGACGAGGTTCGCCGTCACCTGGAGCGTGATCACCCGCGGGGCATCGACGTTGGCGCCAATCGTCTCGGTCGACGGGTCGAAGCCGACGCCGCCGACCACCGCGCCGACGCGATCCTTGCCCTGCACCATCTGCAGGCGGACGCGCGACTCGCGGGTGAACAGGTCACCGCTCATGGACACGGTGACGGCGACGATGCCCGTGGTGATCTTCCCGCCGGCGACCGCCAACTCGATCCGGTACTGCGGCTCGGGCGAGTCGTCCGCCGCCGTGACGGTGATCACCGGGACGATCAGCTCCTGGGGCGACAGGCCGCCGTGGAAGAACTGGAGCCCACCCCCGCTCGAGAAGACACCGAGCCCCCGAGGCGTGATGATGTCCAAGTCGCCCGAGACCCCGAAGGCCGCGAGCGAGATCTTGACCGTGGACTCCGAGGCCGTGCCGCCACGACCGATCCATGCCCGACGGTGCTGTTCGCCCGTGCCGGTCACCGGCTTGTCGATCCGACGGTCCTCTCCCAGCTGCCGCACCGCAAGGAAGCCGTGGTCCGCGGTGATGACAACCCGAGGGATCCCGGCATGGAGGAGCTTCGCGACCGCAGTCTGCAAGACGTTCAGGGTCATGTCGAACGAGCCCCAGCTGGCCGCCAGCTGATCCGACTCGCCGTCGGAATCGATCTCGGTCGACCGCACGAGTACGAGCGATGCGGCGCCGAGCTTCTTCTTCAGCTCCTTGTTCGAGAACTGCGCTACGTCATCCAGAACCAGGTCGACAACAGTCCCATGGGCGTTCTCCAAGCGCTGGACGCGGTCCTTCACGGCCTTGATCGCGTTGCCCCCCACCGCCACGTCAAGACGGCTCGTGGCATCGAGCCCGATAGCAAACTCGGTGTCGGCTCCCGGGAGGACAGCAGCCATGCCCACTGGAGTTATCGATGGTGGTGTGCCCACCACCCCAGCGATTTCCACATCGGCGCTCACGATCCGGAGCCGCTCGACGAGATCGACACCGAGCTCATAACGGAGAGCGTCGACCAGCACGTAGGCGGTCCGGTCTGCGTTGCGCACGAACCGGGAGTGAATCGAGCGCTGAAGGTCACCGGCCGATACATCGGGTGCTGACATCGCTCCGGACGAAGCCCGCAGCAGTGCGTCGAGCCAGGCCTCGTAGTGGTGGCGCGCTCGCTGGAAGAGGTCATCGAGCTCGTCGAGCACCACCCCAGAGGTCACCCGGACCAGTTCGCTCTGCCGGAAGGCGGAATCGACGATCCACCCGGCGCTAACATACCAGTCCCGCATCTGCGCAACTGACTCGAGCGTGGGCACGGGAATCGCGGTAGCGAGCTCCAAACGGGCCAGCGCCCGCACGGCACGGAACTGTGCAGCCAGGAGCTCGCCATTGGGCGCTGCGGGTCCGAGCCACCAACTCGATGACAGGCGGGCCTCGGCGATTTCGAGAGCCCCGTTGAAGGACCCGTCCTCGAGGAGGCGGAAGCACTCGCTCAAC
This sequence comes from uncultured Gordonia sp., assembly GCA_964630585.1. GTDB lineage: Bacteria > Actinomycetota > Actinomycetes > Mycobacteriales > Mycobacteriaceae > Gordonia. Next base: position 407 of record CAZVVS010000554.1, on the reverse strand, counting down.
GCCAACTTCTCGATCGCCGCCGTGAGATCCAATGTTCGCAGGCCGTCGGCCCAGGGAAGGACGGCCCCGAGGTGGAGAAGCTGATCGGCCGACGCAGCGAGCTCGACGTAGACGTCGTGGAGATCGGAAGCGCTCTGCAGACGTTCGATGACCGCTCGGCAGGTCTTTCGCTGTGGCGCCGCGGTCGACGCCAGTGAAGAGGCCAGATCGTCGGGAAGGTCGCCAAGCGCGTCGGCCAGACAGGAGAGGATGACCTGCCGAAAGGCGGCACCCCGCAGCTCGTCGCCGTCGAGCCCGTCAAAGGTCCCGCCCACCGAGTCGCTGAGGCCGGCCCGCACGATTTCTCCGAGGTCCCGCTGGGCGAGCTCGGCATCGTGCACACCGGCGATCACCGCTGTGGTGATCGC
>CAZVVS010000553.1:0-3150 GCA_964630585.1 uncultured Gordonia sp. | reverse complement strand
GCATGGCCGGACATCCCTTGGGCAAGAACCCCGGCGACGTCTGGCAGATCACCACCTCCAACTACCGAGGCGGTCACCACGCCACCTACCCCGAAGCCCTCGTGAGCACCCCGATCCTCGCTGGCTGCCCCGAACGCGTCTGTGTCCGATGCGACCGGCCTTGGGCACGCGAGCCCGCCGACCGATCCGCCACGCCGGTCCGTCTCGGCCCGATCCGACAGAGATGTCGATGCCGCAGTCGCTGGCGGCCTGGGATCGTCTTGGACCCCTTCATGGGGTCGGGCACCACCGCCATCGCCGCGCAGCGGCACCGCCGCGACTGGGTCGGCATCGACGTCAACCCCACCTTCGCCACGCTCACCCGACAACGCGTCACCGGCGACGCACCGGCCGAAAGCCGTGCCGCTTGAGCGGCACGCACACATCACCAACCTCAACGGAGAAACCATGCATGAACGACACCAATCACCACGAACACGAGCCGGACCGGCCCGAACGACACCATGACGGCCTGGAGCCGCGCATCTACGTCGCGTCACTGTCCGACTACAACGCCGGCCGCCTCCACGGCACCTGGATTCACGCGGACGACGACCCCGACGACATCCACACAGCGATCGCCGAGATGCTGTCGGACCCGATCGAAGCGGGCGCCGAGGAATACGCCATCCACGACTTCGACGGGTTCGGCGCCTACCAACCCCACGAATACGAACCCATCGACACCGTCGCCAAGATCGCCCGCGGCATCCGCGACCACGGCGCCGCCTACGCCCACTGGGCCAGCCACGTCGGCACCAGCGACCCCGACGTACTCGACACCTTCGAGGACCGCTACTTCGGCCGGTGGGACTCGATGGTCGCGTTCGTCGAGGAACTCCTCGACGACTTCGGCATCGAACGAGCCCTCGACGACGTCGTCCCCGCACCGTGGCGTTACTACATCCGCGTCGACACCGACGGCCTCGCCCGCGACCTCGCCACCGAATACACCGTCTGCGAAGACGGCGACGGCGTCTACCTCTTCGAACCCTGAACGGCCACCGCGTTGTGAAAACCACTGCTGCACAAATGCAGTAGACGTGAGACAATAGGAGCACGACCACATGAGGGAGGTGATCGACGTGACCAACGTGGGAGCCACGATCCGCCGCCGGCGCCTGGAGCTCGGCTGGACCATGCGCGCCCTCGAAGACGCCTCCGGCGTCGACGACGCCGTGATCTCACGCATCGAGAACGGCGAGATCGCACAACCCCGCGTCGACAAGATCACCCGGATCGCCACCGCGCTCGGCCTCGACCCCATCACGGTGCTCAGCGACGCCACCGGCACCGAGCCACTCACCATCGCCGGGTTCCTCCAGCGCCGCTACCCCGAACTCCCCGCCGCGGCAGCAGCCGACATCGAGCACTACGCCGAGGCGGTCCTCGCCGACCACCACATCAACCCACACCATCGAAAGGAGGTGCCATGACCACCAACACCAACGAACCCTCAGGCCGGGCCGTCATCTACGTGCGCGTCTCCACCGCCGCGCAGGCCAACAAGGACTTCGACGAAGAGGGCTACTCGATCCCCGCGCAACGCGACGCGTGCCTCCGCAAGGCCGAGACACTCGGCGCCGTCGTCATCGACGAGTACGTCGACCGAGGCGAGTCCGCCAAATCCGCCGACAGGCCCCAGCTCAAAGCCATGCTCGCCCGACTCCAGACAGAACGCGACGTCGACTACGTCATCGTCCACAAGGTCGACCGCCTCGCCCGCAACCGCGCCGACGACGTCGCCATCGGCCTCACCATCCGCCAAGCAGGCGCCCAACTCGTCTCGGTGTCCGAGAACGTCGACGCCACCCCCTCAGGCAAGCTCCTGCAAGCGATCATGTCGGGGATCGCCGAATTCTACTCCGACAACCTCGCCACCGAAGCCATCAAGGGCATGACCGAGAAGGCCAAGAAAGGCGGCACCCCCGGACGAGCCCCCATCGGCTACCGCAACGTCCGAGAGACGATCGACGGTCGCGAAGTCCGTTCCGTCAACATCGACCCAGACCGAGCATCGCACGTGCTCTGGGCCTTCCAGAGCTACGCCACCGGCGACTGGTCGATGCGCCAGATTGCCGACGAGCTGGAGCGCCGTGGCCTCAGCTCGGTGCCGATCGGACAGAAGCCGTCACGACCGCTGACTCTCTCTAGGGTCGCCAAGATGCTGCGCGACCCCTACTACATCGGGATCGTGACCTTCCGTGGCGTCCAGTACGAAGGACGCCACGAGTCGATCGTCGATGAAGCGACGTTCCACAAGGTGCAGAAGGCGATCAACGACCGTGGCAACGGATCGAAGGACCGCCAGCACCACCACTACCTGAAGGGCACGCTCTGGTGTGCCGAATGCGGCTCTCGACTCATCTTCAACCGGGCCCGAGGCAACGGCGGCACCTACGACTACTTCTTCTGCGTCGGCCGACAGCGCGGAAACGGATGCTCCCAGAAGTACGTTCCAGCCGAGATCGTCGAGGACGAACTCGAGCGCCACTACCGGCAGATTCAGCTTGACCCTGCGATTCTGACCGCGGCGAAGATCGAACTCGGCAGCCAGCTGGCCGATGCCCGGGAGGGCTCAGCCAACGATGCCGACCGGCAGCGTCGCCGCATCAAGAAGCTCACCGACGAACGGGCGAAGCTGCTACAGGCCCACTACAACGACGCGATCCCGCTTGACCTCCTCAAGAGCGAACAGCACCGAATCCGCCGTGAGGTCGAAGAGGCCACTCAGATCCTCGCCCAGTCGACCGCCAACTTCGACAACATCGAGGCCGTCATCACGCGGGGCCTTGAACTGGCCGGCAACTGTTTCGGCGCGTATCGAGACGCTGGGCCGCAAGTCCGACGCCACTTCAACCAAGCCTTCTTCAACAACATCTGGGTCGGCCGCGAAGGGACGATCGAAGGAGTCAGCCTCACGAAGCCGTTCCGGGCCCTGTACGACCACGCCGGTGCCGATCTCCCCGACCTCCGGCCCGATGGCGAACACCCAGTCGACCACCCAGACGGGAGCGGACCACTCGATTCGGGCGCTGGTTCCAATATGGGCGCTTTGGTACCCCCAACGGGATTCGAACCCGTGCCGCCACCTTGAGAGGGTGGTGTCCT
>CAZVVS010000552.1:0-3186 GCA_964630585.1 uncultured Gordonia sp. | reverse complement strand
GGCCCCATCGTCCGCTGGGCCACGCCGGGTTCGCCGTCCAACGTCTCTGCGATCGTACGCCCCATGGCCTCGCGCAGTCGGCGCCCCGTCAGGTGGATCGGGGTGCTGGCAGCCGCGTGCGGCCGCGGAGCCTGAACCCTCACGCCGGAGATCGGCACCGGGCGGAGCGTGGAATCGGGTGCTCGCCACAGCGAGTCGCGGAGCTCGGCTGCCGCGCTCGGCGCGAGGAGCGCGGTCGCCAGGCACGCGATGATGGAGATGCGGACGATCACTTTCCGACGGCTGCCAGAGGCATGTCCGGGTCGCCCATGGCCAGGTTCGGCGCCGAGCCCGTCGTGGTCACGCTCACGCGCATCGGAGGGGATCGGAACACGACGGACGAACCACTCAGCAATATGATCCGAAGCTGCGTCTCCCCCAGCGACAGGCCGCGGAGGTGGAAATCGAAGTACTCGCCGAGGTGCTCGGGATGTGCGACGACGCCGGCGATCCCAGGATCATCGAACTCGTAGACGAGGCTGTACTGGCTACCCGATCCCGGCGTGTAGCCGGAGCAATTGGTGGTGGGAGTGGTGAGCCGGAAGTTGAAGAGATCCTCGACCGTATCGGCACGTGCCGGAAGGAAGCCGGTGCTGATGGTCGCGCCGCAACTGGCGACGACGCTGCCGTTCTCGACGAACACGTGACGCACGCCGCTCTTGCGCAGGACGAAGTTCACCGGCTGGGACGGTGCGGCCGCGGTGTCCGCGACCAAGACGTCGATCGGCCCCGTGGTGAACTCGGGCACACCGTTCCAGAGCAGTGAGAACGCGACCGAGGTCGTTCCGATCGACAGCCCTTCGACCCGGACGTTCCACGGCTCTCCGGGGACCCCGACGACTCGAGCGATCGACGAAGCGCCGACGCTCCACGCCAGTGAGTAGCCCGGACCTGGCTCGACCGGGGCTCCCGCGGAGTCCACCCACTGGATGCCGATCGGCCAGGTCACGCCGCTCTGCGGTACGAACAGCTTTCCGTAGCCGCCTGCGATTCCCCAGCCCCAACTCGAGACGCGACTGCCCCCTTTGAACAGCACGGCACCCCTGGCTGCGATCGGCACGTGCGGCGGAGTACCGCTGACCTGGATCTCGAACGGCTGGGATGTGAAGTCGGGATGGTCGACGTGCCAGATCCTGAAGCGCACCTGCGTCGTGCCCTGGGCCTTGCCGCGCAGCGAGAAGCCCCACGGATCGCCCGGCTCAGCGACGACTTGCGCGATCGAGGTGTCTGCGACTTCCCATCGCAACTCGTGAGAACAGAACTCCTCGGTGCCGATCCTCGAACTGTCTGGTGACAGGAACACGGCCCGCAGGCCGCGCACGGACTGTGTGTCTGCCAGAGCAAAGGCCCCGACCACCTGCGCCTGCCACTGATACGCCACCGTGACGACGCCCTGGTCGATCACCATCCCATCCGCGTCGGCATGTTCGCAGTCGCCCGGCGTGCCGGGTACGACCGGGTTCTTGGTGCTACAGGACGTGCAGACGAACGCTCCCGCCAGGAGCGCGCGCGCCACCCAGTGAATCGACATCACGACCACCCTTTCGTGGATATGGGCGGCCGTGCCGCGAGATGACGCCCCCCTTGCCAGGCGACACACGTGGACACGGACCGCCCACACCCGATCTGGATCAGCGGCTCAGCGTCACGCGTTGTGTGTAGGTGCCCATGTCGGTCACGAGGCGGGCGAAGTAGACGCCTGCATCGAGCCCGGACGACTCGAGCGTCGCCGTGTGCGAACCGGCCGGAAGGCGTCCGTGCGCCACCGTGCGCAGGCGTCGACCCGAGACATCGTAGAGACCGAGATCCACGTTGCTTGCGCGCCCGAGAGCGAATCGGAGCGACGTCCGTGCGCGGAACGGATTGGGTGCCGGAGCCGAGAGATCAAGCGCGGCGATCCGGTCGGGATCGACGCCAGCCCCCGCGTAGACCTCGAGCGGCACCGCGACTGCGAGGAAGTCGATGTGGTCGATGTGGTAGATGCCCACGCGCAGCGTCGTGGAACCGGCCGAGACACCATGCAGCGTGGCGCCCCAGTCCCCGACCTGCGTCGCCGACGCGGTCGCCGGGCTCCCGATCTGCATCTCGAGCGCGAATCCCTCGGCGACCTCGGGCACGAACTCCACGCTGTCGACGTCGAGGAAGACGAACTCCAGCGTGTCGGAGTCTGCTCCGAGCGGAGCGGTGGCGAAGCCCGTGACCTCGGTCTGCCACACGGAGAACTGTGGCAGTCCGTTGCGCAGCGCCACATAGCCGTCGGCCTCGGCGTGCTCTTCTTCGACATGCACTTCGATCGGCTGCGAGAGGAAGTCGATGTGGTCGATGTGGAAGATGCCGATGCGCAGCTCCGTCTGTCCTTCGATGACACCCGCGATCCTGAACGCCCAGTCTCCTGCCGGCTCCGGATCCGCGATCGTCGAGTCCGCCATCTGCAGCACGAGCGAGAACCCTTCGGCGACTTCAGGCACGAACTCGACACTGTCGACATCGAGGAAGGTGACGAAGATCGAGTCGCTGAGCGATTCATGAGCGACTTCGATGGGCCCGCCCGTGAAGACACCCTGCCAATAGGTCGCGATCACCTCGCCGTTCTGACGCAGGACCAGACCGTCCGCCTCGGCATGCTCCAGTTCGCAGTGGAGTTCGATCGCCGGTGACGTGTACTCGGTGGTGACTCCGTCCTGCAGGCGGACGGTCAGCTCGGTGCTGCCTTCGGTGATGCCGGTGACCGTGAACGCGAATGCCCCTGCAGTCGCCAGGGTGTGGAACGAGGGGTTGGCGATCGTGTAGGCCGCGTTGCGCCCCGCGGGCTGGACCTCGTTCAGGTCGTCGTCGAGGAAGAACACGTCCAGGGTGGGACTCGTCTCACCCGGCGGCACGGCGACCTCACCGGTGGCGACCCCGTCGATGACCTCTGCGAGAACGGTCGAACCATCTTTGATCCGCAGTCCGCGAGTCGCGGCGTGTGCGTCGGCGGTGATGAGAACGGGGAGGATCGCGAGCAGCGCGAGACGCATGCTCAGTCGAATCAGATGCTTCATGGGAGAGCCTCGGCAGTGAAGAGAAGTGGATGGCGCGCGGCGCGGGAGGCATGTCGATCGAACTGGGGACCCGTCGGATCACCGCCCATGACCCTGCGCACGCTGG
>CAZVVS010000551.1:0-3214 GCA_964630585.1 uncultured Gordonia sp. | reverse complement strand
TCTCCGACTTCGACCACCTGTCGGAGGAAAAGGTCATGCTGATCGTCCTCGGCCTGGTGGACGTCGTCATGATTGCGAACCTGCTGATCATGGTGATCATCGGCGGCTACGAGACTTTCGTGTCACGCATCGGGATGGAGTCGCACCCGGACAAGCCGGAATGGCTTTCCCACGTCAACCCGAACGTGTTGAAGGTGAAGCTGGCGATGTCGATCATCGGCATCTCCTCGATCCACCTGCTCAAGTCGTTCATCGAGGCCGGTACCACAGTCAACGAGCCGCACGGGGGCGACAAGCTCCTGTGGCAGACGGTCATCCACATGGCGTTCATCGCGTCGGCGATCGGCCTCGCCTTCGTCGACTGGCTGTCCGCCAAGGCCGCGGCCATCAACCACACCTCACAGCAGTTCGCCGACGAGGTCTGACGGCGCCTAGCTGTCGGAGTCCTCGTCTGAGCGTCGCAGCGCGTCCGCCAACAGCGGGCCGATCACGGCGAGCGCGGCGGTGTCAGACATCTCCAGATGCGCCACGTCAATGTCGTGGTTAACCACTTCGCCACCGGTGAGCGCACGCCAGCTGTCGGACAGGACCGCGGGGTCGTCCTTGTCGGCAGCCGCGGTGTACACGACCAAGTCGCCATCGTAGTGGCGTGACCGGTGGCCCATCCCGACGTCCTCCGCGCCCTCGAAACTGCTGATCACCCGGTCGACCACGTCGTCGGGGATCAGCGCCGCCGAGCGGAGCTGCGAGCGGATGAGTTCGAGGATGTCATCGCCGGTGGCCTCCGCGTCGGCTTCCATTTGGTCAAGGTCGAAGAAGTCGCGCCAGGTGCCCAGCAGCTCCGCATAGTCGGTCCCCTGCGCCGCCGGGGTTTGCGACAGGTCCTCGCCGGTCAGCGGTGCGGCGTCCATCAGCCCGACGACGCCGACTTCGAGGCCGGCTTCGCGCAATTGCACCGCCATCTCCTGGGCGATCATGCCGCCGAGCGACCAGCCGAGCAGGTGGTAGGGACCCTCGGGCCGGACTGACCTGATCTCGTCGATGTAGCGGGCAGCCAGTCCGGCGATCGACGAGGAGCCGTCCTCACCCGCCACGACATGCGGATCCTGCAGGCCATAGATCGGGCGGTCGGGCAGGAACGGCGCCAGCCCGCCGAAGAACCACGCGAGACCACCGGCCGGGTGGATGCAGAACAGCGGCGGTTGCTCACCGTCGGACTTCAAGGCGATGAGGACCTCGGTCAGCCACGACGGCGCCGACGTCGCGCCTCCGCCGGCGATGACCGCGGCGACGCCGCGCACTGTCGGATCGCCGAACATCCACGTGAGTTCGAAAGGGCGGCCGGTGTGTTCGCGCAGCCGGTTGCACACCTGGACCGCCGAGAGCGAGTTGCCGCCCAGCTCGAAGAATGACGCAGTAGCGCTGACCTGGTCGGCGCCAATTCCGAGGACGTCGGCGAACACGGCGGCCACCGCCACCTCGCCCGCACCCTCGGGCGCAACATAGGCGACGGCCAGTGACGCGAAGTCCGGGGCGGGCAGCGCCCTGCGGTCCAGCTTGCCCGCGGTGTTGAACACGAACTCCTCGACCACCGTCCACACCGACGGCACCATGTAGGGCGGAAGCGATCGTGCCACCGCGGCCTTGACTGCGTCGAGGTCGATCGGCGGCCCGCCCGATGAGGAGATATAGCCGGCCAGGTGCTGGGAGCCGGCGGGGCCGTCTACGACGACCGCCGCGGCATGAAGCACTCCGGGGGCGGCGGCGAGGGCAGCCTCGACCTCGCCCAACTCCAGACGCTGGCCTCGCAGCTTCACCTGGTCGTCTCCGCGGCCCAGGTACTCGAGGGCACCGGCATCGTTGATACGCACCACGTCCCCGGTCGCGTACATCCGGGCACCCGGGGCACCGAACGGGTCGGCCACAAACGAACCGGCGCTCAACCCCGCCCTTCCCAGGTAGCCACGCGCCAACCCGGCACCCGACAGATAGAGCTCACCGGCCACCCCGCGCGGCACCGGCCGCAGTCGGCTGTCGAGGACGTGGACGGTGAACCCCACGATCGGGCTCCCGATGGTTACCGGAGATCCCGGAACCGACCGTCCCACCGTCGCCCAGACGGTCGACTCCGACGGTCCGTACAGGTTGAACATCTCCACGCCGTGCAGCGCACCGAAGCGCTCCACCAGTTCCGGGCCGCACGCCTCACCGGCCGTGGCCAACCGACGCACCGAGCCGCAGGCCGCCGTCTCCACCGTCGCCAGCACCGACGGCGTCACGACCAGATCGGTGACGCCGTGATCGGCGATGACCCTCGACAGCCCGTCGCCGGCCACCGCGTCGACTGGGGCGACCACCGAGGTGGCACCCAGCCCGAACGCCCAGACCATTTCAAAGAAGGCCGCATCGAAGCTCGGCGATGCGACGTGCAGTACGCGCATCGACGCCGGGTCCAGCTGCGGACCGCTCAACTCCGCCAGTCCCGCGATCAGGCCCGCGACACCGGAGTGGGTCACCCCCACCGCCTTTGGTCGTCCCGTCGACCCCGACGTGAAGATCAGATATGCCAGGTCGTGCAGGAGCGGGACGCGGAGCAATTCGGCTTCCGATAGCGGTTCGCCCGACACCTCGGCACCGGCGATCTCCGCCATCGTCGCCCACCGATGGTCGGGAAGGCCACCGCGAATGGCATCGGTGGTGATTCCGATTGACGCTCCCCCGTCGCGCAGCATGAACTCGATCCGGTCCTGCGGCAGCCGCGGATCGATCGGCAGGAACGCCGCGCCTGACTTGACCACGCCCCACACCGCCACGACCGAGTCCACCGAGCGCTCCACGGCCACCGCGACCACATCACCGGCGCCCACGCCCCGTTTGATCAGGCCGCGCGCCAGTCGATTCGTGCGTGCCTCGAAATCGCCGTAGGCAAGGACCGTGTCGCCGTACACGACTGCCGTGCGATCCGGGTCAAGCTCGCGTCGGGCCAACGCCTCCCACAGGGTCACCGGCTCCGGCACCGCCAGGCCACCGCGCACGCCGGCGCCCACCAGCACGGCCGCCTGCTCGTCGACCACGACGAGGTCACCGATCAAGATGTCGGGGTCGACGGCGACTGCGGCCAGGATGCGCTCGAGGATGTCGGCGAATCCGGTGATGATTTCGTCGGTGTAGAGGTCGGGCCGGTACTTGAAAGTCAGCGCCAGACCGTCGGGAT
>CAZVVS010000550.1:0-3226 GCA_964630585.1 uncultured Gordonia sp. | reverse complement strand
CATCCGTGGGTCATTGGTCTTGTCCACCGGCAGAAACGCAACGCCGGGATTGTCGTCGATCCAGTCGTAGAGTTCGCGCGAGCCGAGCGCGAAGGTGGCGACCGCCTGTGCGCGCCGGTTCGTCTTGCGCACCCCGGTGGCGGTGCCGGATCGGATGAGCTTCATCAGCCCGTCGGTGATCACTTCGGTATGCACGCCGAGGTCGCGGCGTTGCCCCTGGAGCAGGGATGCGACGGCGTCGGGGATCGACCCGATGCCGAACTGCATGCACGCACCGTCTGGGATCCGGTCGACGATGTGCTCGGCAATCGCCCGATCCCGCGGATCAAGGTCCTCAACCGCCGTGGACTCCTGCGTGAACAGCGGACGGTCCACCTCGGCCCAACCGGCCACCTGGCTCACATGGATCGCGTTCTCTCCGTGGGTGCGGGGCATCTGGTGGTTCGCCTCGAGGAAGAACGGCACCTCGCCGATCAGGGCGGCGCAGTAGTCGGCATTCGTGCCGAGCGAGAAGTAGCCGTGTGCATCCGGCATCGAGGCACCGGCAATCACCAGCTTCTTGCCCGGCATCTCGCGCAGCAGGCGCGGCATCTCGGAGAAGTGGTTGGGCACCAGATCGCACTGACCCTTGCGGAATGCCTCACGCGTTCCGCCCGCCAGGTAGTAGTCGACGTGCCTCAAGCGGTCGCCGAACTCACCGCGGATATAGGCACGCTCGCAGTACTCACCCATGCTGTGCACGCGTACCCCGGATAGCCCCGCCTGACCCGCCTCGAGCGCGTCGATCAACGCCTCGGGAGTGCCGGCGAAGATCGGCGAGATGAGTGCGGTCCCCTCGTCGACGAAGTCGAGGAGCCGCTCGGGCGGAGCGGGGCCGTCTCCGGTGGTGGTCACACCCACGACTCTAGATCCACCTCAACCCGTCGGGACCAACTCCTCGATGCTGCCCACGGGCGTGATCAGGTCCTGCACGTCACGGGTGTTGAGAACACCGTCGGGATCCACCGTGAACACCCGGTACCCGGCCTTGGTCAGCTCGAGGATCAGGCTCTCGAACATGCGGGAGGCGGCTTCGTCGAGCTCGTTGACCCGACTCAATTCCAGCACCACCCGCGTCGTGGCCGGCGGATTCTCGGTTACCGCACGGACCACGCGCTCGGCCCCGGAGAAGCGGATGGCGCCCTGCAACCGGATCACCGAGGCGGCGTCCACGCCGGAGCCGATCACCTTTGCCGAGCGGATCGTCGACGAGGCCGCCGGCGCCGAACTCATGATGTGCAGGTCCATGTCGTTGGTGAAGTGGGTGAACAGGTCGACGCCCCGCACGCTGTTACCGTGCCGGTCCAGCCGCGGCGAGAAGGTGGCCACGCCCACTTCGCCAGGCAACGCCCCGATCAACCCACCGGCCACACCGCTCTTGGCCGGTATGCCGACCCGCGTCATCCAGTCGCCCGCGCCGTCGTACATGCCGCACGTCGACATCACGCTCAGTACCTGGCGCACGACCGGACCGGGCACCACTGGGCGACCCGTCTTCGGATTCACCCCGCCGTTGGCCAGCGTCGCCGCCATCAACGCGAGGTCTCGTGTGGTGACCAGGACCGAGCACTGTCGCGTGTAACCGGCAACTGCGACCACTGGATCGTCGGCGATGATGTCGTTGGCACGCAACAGGTTTGCCAGCGCACGGTTGCGGTAGGCGGTCGACAGTTCCGACTCGTAGACCGACTCGTCGACGGACAGCTCACGCCCCGCGAACGCACTCAACCCCGCCAGGATCCGCTCGACCCGCTGCTCCGCCGACGCGCCTTCCGGGCCGGCCAGCGTATGAGTCGCGATCGCGCCGGCGTTCACCATCGGATTGCGGGGGCGACCGGTGCCCTCTTCCAGGGAGATGTCGTTGAAGGCGTCGCCCGTCGGTTCGACGCCGATCTTGCCGAGCACCTCGTCGAACCCCCGGTCGGCCAACGCCAGCGCGTACACGAACGGCTTGGAGATCGACTGGATGCTGAACTCCGTCTCGGTGTCGCCGACCTCGTAGACGTAGCCGTCCACCGTCGACACCGCCACCGCGAGCTGATCGGGATCCGCCGCCGCGAGCTCGGGAATGTAATCGGCGACCGCACCCGAGTCGTCGGCCTCCACTGACTCAAGGGCAGCTCTCAGGTACTCGGGGATCGGCGATTCCATGAGGCAAGGGTAGGAGGCGCTGGACCAAGTTCCGCGACTCTCCCAGCAATCATGTCCGATTTCATAGACTTGCGCGAAATACATCACGGCGAAGAGGAACCCTGACGATGCTGAACGGCGCAATGCTGGTGTGGTTCACTCTGACCACGGCGAGCTTCGCCTTTGTGGTGTGGGACAGCATCACCAACGGCGTGACGAGCTGGGTGCAGCGCGCGGCGTGGATCCTCGTCACCCTCTACACCGGTCCGATCGGACTCGTCTTCTACCTGCTGGCATGTCGCCGCCCCTTCCCCGGCGCACACGACGCCTACACCAAGGCACCGTGGAAACAGGGGCTCAACAGCGAGATGCACTGCGTGGCGGGAGATGCGACCGGCATCTTGATCGCCGCCGCCGTCGTTCCCGCATTCCACCTTGCGAACGGCTTGGACATCCTGATCGAGTACACCGCCGGCTTTGTCTGCGGCCTGTTCATCTTCCAGGCGCTCATGATGCGGGGAATGTACGGCGGGGATTACTTCAAGGCCGTGCGAAAGACGTTCTTCGCCGAGACGGTGTCGATGAACATGGTCATGACGGGGATGATCCCGACGATGGTGCTGCTTGCACACGCGTGGCCGGGTTCGGAGGATCCGATCAACCCGGAGTTCTGGTTCCGGATGAGCATCGCGACGATCGTCGGCGCCGTGATCGCCTTCCCGATCAACCACTGGCTGGTGTCGCACCATTTGAAGCACGGCTGCATGACGCTGCCCGGTGCCGATCAAGCAGCGCCGCACCTCGGACACCGCTCCCCCGAACCCGCTATGGCCGTCCATGGCCCGGCAGACGACGGGATGTCGATGGACGAGGGCGGGATGCCGATGGGCGACATGAAGCACCATTCAGGGCACGGCGGCATGGCGATGGAGATGCCGTCCCTGCCCCTGCCGCGCGCACTAGCCTGGATCGGCGGAACCTACGCGATCCTGATCGCCGCGATCGTCCTCACGGCACTCTTCGTGCCGATCAATTTCTAGAACAAACCCCCGCCGAC
>CAZVVS010000549.1:0-3229 GCA_964630585.1 uncultured Gordonia sp. | reverse complement strand
CATGAACGAGCCGCAACCACGAGCGTTCCAAGGCCCCATTGTGGCGCGTCTCGGCCGGTGCACGATCACCGACTCCACCGATGGGGCACCCCCTGCGGCCGTCCCCCGATGGGCTGGGCGGCCCTCGTGAGGATCCTTCAGGTGGTGAGCGACAACAACCGACGCGGCGCGCAGGTGTTCGCCGGTGACCTCGGGGCGGCGCTGGTCGAGCGCGGCCATGGCGTGGACACGGTGGCCCTGGAACCGGGGTTGACGACCTCCGGGCAAACGGGCGCACACCTCGACAACCGGGTGCTCGCCCCTGCATGGCCTCGGCTCAGTGGCGTCCGCGGGCTGCGCTCGACCATGAGGACGGTGGATGTCGTCATCGCCCACGGCTCGTCCACCCTGCCGGCCTGCGCGCTGGCCGGTGTGGGGTTGTCGGTGCCGTTCGTCTACCGCCAGATCAGCGACCCCGAGGTCTGGACCGCCACCCGCCTCCGTCGCTGGCGCACGCGCGCGTTCCTCCGCCGGGCCGCTCGGGTGGTGGCCCTGTCGGAGGGCAATCAGGCGCAGCTCTGCCAGCACCTCGGCGTCGACCCGTCGCTGATCCGGGTGATCCCCACTGGTGTGCCGGCTGCTGCCTTCCCGGCGACGACGCCCGAGGGGCGGCCGGCGGCTCGGCGGCGACTCGGCCTGCCCGAGCGACCGACGGCGTTGTTCGTCGGCTCGTTGTCGTGGGAGAAGGGGCCCGAGGTGGCGTTCGAGGCAATCGGCCAGGTGGATGGGGTGACGCTGGTGCTGGTGGGCGACGGCCCCGACTGTGAAGCACTGAAGACGCACGCTGGCCGTGTCGCACCGGGCCGGGTGGTGTTCCGGCCCCCGGTGGACACGATCCACGACTACCTGGCCGCCAGTGATGTCCTGGTGCTCACCAGCCGCACCGAAGCGGTGCCGGCCGTGGTCATCGAGGCGGGCATGGCCGGTGTGCCCGTGGTGGCGGCCCGCGTCGGCGCCGTTCCTGAGATGCTTCTGGGTGGCGAATCAGGTGTGCTGGTCGACCCCGGCGACGTGAGCGGGTTCGCGGTCGGCCTTCGCGGCCTCATTGCCGACTCGCAACGAGCGCAGCAGTTCGCCCGGCGGGCTCATGACTGGTGCCTTGAGCGGTTCGAGATCGAAGCGGTGGCCGCCGACTGGGAGGCGCTGCTCGATTCAACCATTGAGACACGGCGCCACGGCAAATGAGTGCCGACGAGCGGATCACTCCGATACGCGTCGCTTCCGCTCCCGGCACGCAGCCGTACCGACCCGACATCGACGGCCTCCGGGCCCTCGCCATAGTCCTGGTGGTCGGCTACCACGTCGGCCTGCCGGGTTTCGACGGTGGCTTCATCGGCGTCGACGTGTTCTTCGTGCTGTCCGGGTACCTCATCACCGGCTTGCTGTTCCGGGAAGTCCGTGAGTCGGGGCGAATCAGCTTCCTCGACTTCTACGTCCGCAGGATCCGTCGACTCCTGCCCGCTCTGACCCTGGTCGTCGTTGTCACCCTCCTTCTCGGCGTGTTCCTGCTGATGCCGTGGGAGCTCGAGCGAACGGCGAGGAGTGCTGCAGCGACCGGGGCCTTCGTGTCGAACATCTACTTCTGGCGCGTGACCAAGGGCTACTTCGGGATCGGAGCCGAGACTCAGCCCCTCCTCCATACGTGGTCGCTTGCGGTCGAGGAGCAGTTCTACCTGGTGTGGCCGTTGCTGATCGCAGTTGGCTACTGGCTTGGGCGACGTCGACCCAAGTTGGCACTCCGCTGGGTCGGTGCCGTGCTGGTCATCACCTGCGTGGTGTCGTTCGTGCTGTCGGTGGAGATGGCGAGACGAATGCCACTCGCCGGGTTCTTCCTGATGCCACCACGACTCTGGGAACTCGGCGCCGGAGGTCTGCTCGCGCTCGGCGCACCTCGCCTCCAACAACAGCGCCGTCGGCTCGGGGCGCTTTGGGTGGTCGGTGGCCTCGGCGTCATTCTCGCTACAGACCTGATCGTCACATCGGCAGGCACCTGGCCAGGTCTCCCCGCGCTGGCTCCCGTACTTGCCACGGTGGCTGTCGTGTTCGGGGGAACGGGTAACAGGACGGCCAACCCAGCGTCACGGTTCCTGGCGGTCGGGCCGATCGTGGCCATCGGCCGCCTGTCGTATTCGTGGTACTTGTGGCACTGGCCCCTGCTCGTACTGGTTCGGCTGGCAACGCTCGAGCTAGATCTGAGACGCGACACTCTCATCGCTCTCGGAGCTCTCGGACTCGCGGCGCTGACCTATCGATTCGTCGAGCAGCCGATCCGCCAGCGCCGATTCGAAATCATCCGTACGCCCCGACCCACCCTCGTCGTGGGCGCAGCCCTCGTCGTGACAATGATCGTGGGTGGTGTTGCCGCCGCTCGTATTGCGGACCACATGGCTGCGACGGATCGGTATGCGCCCTACGTCGAGGCAATCTCGGAGCATGGCAGCACTTGCACAGTGCCCCAGGCCGAATGCGTTCGGCCACGCACCGCAGACGCAGGCGTGGTGGCGCTGCTGGGTGACTCACACGCTGGTTCGTGGACTCCAGGGCTGGTCGATGCCACAACCTCACTCGGCATGGGTCTAAGTGTCGGAACGTGGGGAGGTTGCCCGTTCATCAAGGACATCGAGCTGTGGGATCCCGTGCTACACCAGCCGGACGCAGGATGCGCCGCGCGGGTCGAGGAGTGGCTCGCGTTCGTGCTTGACCCGGCCAACGACGTCCGCACCGTGGTTATCGCTAACTTCAGTTTCCCGGGCCGTCAGCTCACCGAGCCGACGGATACCACCGACCTGATGAATGGGGGTCGCCGACTCCCGATGGATGAAGCGGTCGACGCGTGGGAGGCAGGCCTGCGTGTCACTGTCTCGACGATCACCAGCGCCGGGATTCGAGTGATCGTCTTGCAGACCGTGCCGGGTGTCGACAAGCCGGCGCCCGAGTGCGTGCCTCGCGAGGGCATCGCACGATGCAGTGTCGACCGAACGACGATCGACCGTTACCGCAATCCGGTGATCCGGGCCGAGCAGCGGGCGATGAAGGCAATGATCGGGCTCAGGCCTGGGACCCCGAGGTGCTCTTCTGCACCAGCGATCGTTGCCTGCCGGAGGGGGACGGCGTCGTCTTCTACACGGACACTAACCCCATCCGTTCACGAGATGGCCTGGGGTGCTGGGCTGATGATTGATCGAGGCGC
>CAZVVS010000548.1:0-3234 GCA_964630585.1 uncultured Gordonia sp. | reverse complement strand
GTGGCACCAGCACTTCGTCGCGTACTTGGAGCAGGCCACCACGCGTGCGCTGGCCACCCAGGGCCTGCCGTATGCGACGGGCCTGGTCAAGCGGGTAGCCCGATTGCTCGACGACGTGCTGATGCCGGCGTGTGCCGACCTGTCGAAGTACGGTCCCGCCGACATCGGCGACCTGCCCGGCGAGACGAAGGCGACGCTGGCGTCACTCTCGGGCACCATCACCAACCCGGGGCCGATCGCCGACGAGGTGTTCGCCGGTTCTGCGCGCACCGTCGAGCGCCAGATCTATGCGGCACTGGCCCACCATGTCGCCAATGCGTGCGGCGCGATGGTCACCGAGGTCTTCGACCCGTTGATCGATGCCCTCAACGAGGCGCAGACGATGCTGCGCCAGGCCGCTGGGGCCAACCGGCAGCAAGTCGGTCTGGCACAGCTGCAAACCGACGAGTACGCGGCCTGGCCGGCTGACGCCGACGAACTCGTCGCCGATCGGTTCTCCGAGGCCGACAACGAGGTGATGCTCACCCGGTCGGCGGACTTCAAGCAGCGCTACGAGATCGACCTGCCCGCGGCGGTCGGGGCGACCAGCAGCGATCCCCGTCTGTTGGGCGAGGGGATCTCGCGGGCCGCGGGACACGTGGTCACCGGCTACTGGACCACGCTGGACGGCAGCAAGTCGCCGGCCGAGGTGCAGCCGGTCGTCGAACGCACGACGACCTGGATCTCGCGGGCCTTCCCGCGACATCCGGAAACCGGTGACGGCCTGATCGCGCAGCGCGCTACCTACGACGTCCATCTGCGTCCGGCCGAGTTGTTGCACCGGGCGCGGCGCTTCGTCGCCCGCACGGGCGAGTCGTTCGACCGGTTCTGCTCGGTGTCGCTGCGCGAGTACGTCGAGGGCTACGACGCGCCCGAGTCCGAGCGCCTCGCGCGGCGTACCGACCTGGAGTTGCGCTTCATCGAGGCGGTCAACCTGGCTCGTCCGCTGGCCAGTGTCAACGAGAACGCCATGCAGGCCATTCACGGCGTCGCCGAGATGGTCTACCGCTACAAATTCTCAGCCATCCCGTTCAAGGGGCTGCCTGTTGCCGACGATTTGCGGACCAGCCTGGGTGCGACGGCCCGTGTGGACAAGAAGAGTGCCGACGCCGTCGTCAACGCCCTCACCGACGAGGCGAAGATCAAGCGCATCGACATCTTCGGGTCCTACCCGAACTATTCGCCGTTGGCCTACGAGGCCGTGATCGAACCGGCCGCGCGACAGTGGCTCGCATCGTCGCCGGGACAGCGCAAGGCGTTCTGGACGATGCGGCGTGCCCGGCCACTGGAGGCGAGCTTGCCGATGCACCAGAACGAGCGTCGCGCCATGGTCGCGGGCTGGGTCTTGGGGCAGGCGATCGGGTTCATCCAGGTGCCCCCGCCGCCGTTCGCCGACGCGGTGCACGTCTGGGATACGCAGGACCGCCGCTGGGTGGCGTTCCCCAACCCCCTGCTCACGCCGCAGTCGGAGTTCCTCGCCGACTACGACTGGCTGCCGGCGGTATTGGAGTCGGTGCTGCTGGCGATCGCCCAGAGCCACAAGCCGCCGGCAATGTCGTCGATGACGCCCTACCGCGCGTTGCGCCACATCTACGACTCCGGTGCCGAGAACCCGTCGTCGGGCCTGGACCAGGGCCACTTGGCGGCGACGATCAACATCGCGAACTGGTTGCGTACCGGTGATACCGGGACGGGTGTGGCCAGCGCCATTCCCGACACCGGGCCGGGTGCGACCATCCGAGACCGTGCCGAGAAGCTGCGGGCATACTTCGGCTACCAGCACGACTTCGTGTCGACGAACTACATGGAGCCCGGTGAGGGCGCCACCCCCGGTCATGCCGGTGCCGAGGGAACCGGTGTCTTCGCCCGCATCACGGTGCGCCAGCAGGCATCGAAGACACCGCTCTACCGTGACGTGGCCCCAGACGTGTTCTGGGCGACCGACGAGTTGATCGGGCTGATCGATAGCGCGGTCGCATTGGCCGAGCAGGGCATTGCGGCTCCGGCTCCGGCCCCGAACTTCCAGTCCGGCGACACCTTCGTCGTGCCGTCGATGGACCCTGCGGCGGCATTCGGCGCGCCGAACCCGCCGGCCGACCCGGCGCCGCCCGTGGCGCCGTCATACGGCGTGGGTTCCGAGAGTGGATCCGATCCGTTCGGCACCCCCCGCGACCCCCACCAAACCGGCGGGTTCTGATGTCGGCGTTGACCGTCCTCGTGGCGCCCACCGGCCCGGCGGACAGCGTCATGTCGGCGTTGACCGACCTGTCCGCCGCCGGACTCGTCGACGATTTCCTCTGGGTCACCGATCCGTCGGCGCACACGCCGCTGACGACGGTGGCGCTCGTCTCGCGGGGTCGTGTTCACGACGTGGGCCTGACCGAACTCGTGGCCGGTCGGCGCACGTCGCTGCTGCGGGTGTGCTCGGTGGTCCCCGCACTGCCCGGTGTCCGCCGCTTGTCAGTGGCCGACGAGACGTCGCTGGCCGACCGGTTGATCAGCGCGACCGGCGCCGGTGCGGTCACGCGCATCCGGACGCTCGTCGCCCGCCCCCCGGCGGTCTCCGGTTCCACCAACGAATTGGCGGTACCCGGGTGGCACAACATCGTCCTGTCGCCCGAGGACGCGCGCGGGCCCGGTTTCGGCCGGGTGCCGTTGACGGCCGCCGACCCGGCCCACGACATCGGCCGCCACGCCGCGCCGGTGATCGCCGGCCTGGTGGGCATGTGGAGCGGGGTGGACCACGCCCCGCTGGACACCCTCCCCGTCGTTCCGGGGGAGTCGGTCCGCCTGGGCCGCTCCTTCTACCGCAAGCTGCGCACCGACGAGGTCGAAGAGGCGCTCAGCACCGCACTGCTGACCAACGACGGCGTGCTGCCACTGCCCAGCGACCAGCGCTCCCAAATCGTCTACGTTCCCGACGTCGCGACGGCGACCTCGACGATGGCCGATGCGTTCTGGCGCAAATACGCCGCCGTCCTGCGCGGGCCCCGGATGGCCTACGACGCGGTACCGCCGGCCCAGATCGGTGCGATGGCCGTGTTGAAGATGTTCTTCGCGTTCGTCTGGGCGTCGATCCGCAATGCCCCGGCTGCGTGGTACCGCAGCGTCGTCGACAGCGTGTCGAGCAAGATCGCCGTCGGCGTCGAGCAGGCCGCCTTCCAGGGGCAGCCCGCCGCCTACCAGGTCGTGGTA
>CAZVVS010000547.1:0-3244 GCA_964630585.1 uncultured Gordonia sp. | reverse complement strand
TCCCCGCCTACGTGGTGGTCTGCTCGGCGGCCCAGGCCCGCCAGCTCGCCTACGAGGACAACCGCACCCACGGCCTCCCGTTGAAGCCGTCGGAGCGCGCCACCCTCGGCGCCCGCCTGGTCCTCCTCGACGGCGTCGCCGCCTCTGACGCCGCCGCGACGGTCGGAGCGACCGAACCACAGGTGTGGGCCGCTGTCCGAGCCGAACGCGCCGCCACCCGTGCCGACCAGCTCGGCTTGCCGTCGTCGTTCGCTGCGATGCCGCACCAGACCCGCAACCAGCTCGGCGCCATCGAAGACGACGGCCTGTTCGCCGAAGCGGTCCGCACCGCCCTCGCCTCGAACATGGGCGGAGGGTCGGTCCAGTCGATGTGCGCACGCATCGCCGCCGCGACCGACATCGACGACGCGTTCGACCGTCTCGACGCGATCGCCGCCGCCCGTGAAGGTCACACCGGCGGACGGGGCGTCAAGAAGTCCCAGCTCAACTACCTGTCGGACCACGCCTTCGGGATCCTCGACGTCGACCCCGCCAAAGCCGCCGCCGGTGTAGCCCCCGGCGACGAGCTCGTCTGGCGCGAACGGCTCAAGAGGGTCGCCCGTCACATCATGGCCATCGACCACGCCCTCGGGGCCCGCACGTGAAGGCGCTCACGATCCGCCAGCCGTGGGCGTCGCTGATCGCCGCGGGGGTGAAGACGATCGAGACCCGTTCGTGGTCGACGAGGTACCGGGGCCTGTTGCTGATCCACGCCGGGAAACACGAGCCCCGCCGCCACGTCGAAGAGGTCGAAGGCTGGGTCTACGACCAGGGCCTCTCCGACAGCGGCTTGGGCCCAGGCGAGATCATCACCGCCAGCTTCGACAACCAGCATCGCCACCCAGCTCCTCTCGGAGCCGTGATGGCTGTGGCAAAACTGGTTGACGTCCTGCCCACGGGCTGCTCCGGCTGCCGTGGGCTGGGCTGGTCCGAAGACGAGAACTGGTCCAGCCCCAACTGGTGGCGTCCCGGCGACGGCCCCAGGCCTCAGCGCGAACCCCGCGAGGGCCTGGTCCCGTGCGGATTCTGTAGCGAAGGTGAGTGGGATCACCCCTGGTCCTCTACGGACCAGATCCCGCTCGGTGACTTCACCCCGGGCCGGTACGCCTGGCTGCTCGACAACGTGCGCCCCCTAGCCGCCCCGGTTTCAGCGAAGGGCAAGCAGGGCCTCTGGACCCCGGGCGCTGACCTGATCGAGGCGGTGACCGATGGCTGACGGCTGGGTCACCCACTACAACGGCCGGCGCCTCTGGTGCGGCAAGACTGCCATCTCCCTCGTCCGCGCTGTGTCGTGGTTCACCCTCGCTGCGTGGGCGGTCTACTGCGTCCTGACAGTCAGCTTCTCTGACCCGCTCGTTCCGTTCTCAGCGTCGGCGTGGCTGTGGGTGACGTCGGATCTGCGCACCCTGCACCGGATCATCTCGACAGCAGCGGAGGGCTCCGATGCCTGACCGCCCTGTACTCGAGGTGGTGACTTCTGCTGGTGTCCCGTGGGGCCGTGGCCGTGGCCGTCACGTGAACCTGGCGCGCTCGTCGGATGGCATCTGGCAGTTCGAGCGCCATGACCGGGTGGCGTCGACCTGGTTCGTGAGGTTCCAGCCGTGGCGGCTGTGGTGCCGGACCCTCCCCACGTTGAGGAGGGGAGTGACCCACGAGCAGCTCGTGGCCGAGCTCCTGGACTGCGTCGCCCACCGGCCCCCCGTGAACGAAGCGGAGGAGGTCCTGGCCGCCCGGCCACTCGGCGAGGTCGAGGCCGAGGTTTGGGACCTGATCGAACAAGCCAACCGAGGAGCCACCGATGGCTGATCCGATCCTGATCGAGGGCTTCACCAAGGACCCTCACGACGTCGGCCACTCGAAGAACTGCAAGGTCACCGACTGGTGGCTAAATCGCCTGATCGAAGAGGTGGCTGACCTCGACGCCGGCGCACCGCTGACCGAGACACACCTGACCACCGAAGACGTCGGCTGCATCCTCGCCGAGCTGCGACGCCGGCGGGACGACGATGGCTGACCTCACCCAGGCCGCATCGATCCTCGACCGCTACCTGACGAACCGGGCTCGCCTCCACGGCGCACTCGACGAGCTGGCCGAAGACGGCATCCGGGCCGCCGACTACACCCCCTCGATGGCCAGGGTCTTCGACCCTGACAAGCCGCCACCCGACCCACCACCCCGCCCCGACCCGACCGGCGAGACCGCCATCCACGACGACCGAGCCCGCCGGCTCCGCTCCGAGCTCGACCAGGCCGAGACCCGCCTACTGATGGCGATCCGGACCCTGCAGCGCGCACCCCACCCGGCGCCCCGCCTCGACCAGATCCCCGCTGTGGTCAAAGCTCTGGCTCAGGTGCGACGCAACGACCCCACCTTCCGCCGTGCCCGCACCCAGATCGACGGCGCAGCCCAGACCTTCTGGCGGATCTCCGTCGAGGTCCTCGACGCCCGCACCCCCAAGCCCTCCGACCTCGCCCATCTGGCCCAGGACGGCGAGGCCGGCTGCGAGTGCTGCGCCCGCCTGGTCCTCAACGGCGTCCCGTGGTGGAACGAACCGACCTACCGGCAGGGCCAGCCGACAGATCTCGGCGGTCTGCTGGCTGAGCGGATCCTGCTGTGCTGGACGTGCTACCGGTTCGCCGTCGAACAGGAACCCACCCGCCTCCCGACCGTGAAGGAACTGGCCCACCGACACGCCGACCCTCGAGGCCGCTGGCCCAAGCGCCACGCCAAAGCAGCGTGAGGGTCCTTGACTTCTGCCGTTGCACCATGCGTAGAGTGGTCGCATCGACCGACCCCGGATACCCGGCGGGTCGGTCGTCTCGCGTCCGAGGTGGTGACCGATGCCGACCCGTCCCTACTCGAGGGCGAAGCGGCGCACCACCCCCGCTCGCCGTCGCCGCCAGACCGGGGCGGCCAAGTCGATGGCCAAGCGGGTCGTCGATGACTGGGTCGCCGAGCACGGTCACGTCTGCCCGGGCTGGCGCCGTCCACCTCATCGCAGCGCCGACCTCACCGCCGACCACATCATCCCGGTCGTGCGGGGCGGGACCAATGACCCGTCGAACTATCGGGTGCTGTGCCGGTCGTGCAACTCGTCGAGGGGCGCCGACTGACCTGTGCATTCGTATGCAGGATCGACCGGCCGTATGCACCCCCTGGGGGGTAGGGGTCTCAGAATCACGGCAGACCCCAGAAAACCAGAAC
>CAZVVS010000546.1:0-3264 GCA_964630585.1 uncultured Gordonia sp. | reverse complement strand
ATGAACGCCAAGACCGTGCCCATCGGCACGCCCTTCGAGTGCAGGACCTCGACGAGTGGCAGGACGCCGGCGGCGTTCGAGTACAGCGGCACACCGATGACAACGGCAAGCGGCACACCCCACCACGAGGACGACGCGTGTTCTGCGAACCAGTTGGCGGGCACCCAGCCGTGGAGCACGGCCCCGAGGCCGATGCCGACGAGCAGGTACGGCCAGATCTTGCGGAGGATCGAGACGACCTCCTCGCGACCCATCGCGAGCCGATCGTCCCACGAAAGACCGGATGCCGGGTCGATCACCTTGCCGCGCAGGCGGGTCTCGAACACGAACGGTTCCACCCAACGTTCGAGGCGAAGTCGCCCGAGCAGCGAACCAGCGACGATGGCGATGACCATGCCACCGACCACGTACAACGCGGTGACCTTCCACCCAAACAGGCCGAACAGCAGGACGATCGCCACCTCGTTCACCAGTGGCGAGGCGATGAGGAAGCTCAACGTGACACCGAGCGGGACGCCCGCTGCGACGAACCCGATGAACGCCGGCACGGCGGAGCAGGAGCAGAACGGGGTCACCACACCGAGGCCGGCGGCGAAGACGTTGCCGATCCCCTCCCGTCGGCCGCCGAGCAGTGCGCGCGTGCGTTCGACCGACATGAAGCTCCGCAGGACCGTCACCACGAAGATGATCCCGGTGAGCAGCAGCGCGATCTTGGTGACGTCGAAGAAGAAGAAATGAACCGATTCCGCGACTCGCGTTCCCCGCTGCAACCCGACAACGCTGTAGATCACCCAGTTCCACCACCGCAGGTTCAGCTGGTACGCCGACACCCACACGACCGCCGCGATTCCGAGAAGCGCTCAGCGCCGAGCCCCGTGGGCGGGCGCCCGTTCGATCAAGGTAGGTGCGGTCACGACGCCATCGCCAGGGTCGGGGACATCTGGTCCGCCAGTTGCTCGAGTGAGCTCGTCACGAGCGTGTAGTCGATCCAGCGACCGCGTCGCTCACCACTGATGAGACCGGCCTTACGGAGCACCTTCAGGTGGTGCGACAGCAACGCCGGGGACACTCCCGCCACTTCGGCGAGTCGGCAAGCGCAACGAGTCCCGTCGCGGAGCTCGCCCACGATCACCCAACGAACCGGATCGCCCAGCGCCCGCAATTGTTCAATGAGGATTGAATCGTCCACGACCTGCAGCCTGCGCCGCGAACCTCTCGACCCCTAGGGTCGAACGTCCCTTCCGGCCTCGCCAATCAGTCGCGAAATAGTCGCGAACTACCTCGGATCGGGCCGGATGAGGGGCCCTCGACTCAGACGGCGTGACGCTCAGACCCCAATAGATTCGGGGTTTTCTGGACGGAGCGATACTCAGCGATACGCCCCTGGCCCGTCTTGGCCCCCTCCGCCCGTCGCCGGGCGCCCGGTTGCACTACGGCCGTCGACGACACGGAGCGGACGTCCAACGTGAGCGACAATTGCGCGGCAACTCCTCGGGTTGCCCCTCCTCCTTAACCATCTTGTGTGGCGCCGTTCGCGATGTCGGCGTCGATCGACTCCCGGCAACTCCAGCTGCTGACGAGGTCGGTGCTGGCTGGCCCGGCGAACTTCACCGAGCTGTCACGGGATCGTGCTGCAATCCCGATCGATCAGGGACAACAGGAGGCGGCCGGATGGAACGAACATCCCGGAGGCCCAGTGTGGCGGCTATAGGACTCGATTGACACGCTCGGCCAGGTTGGAGAATCGCTCACGGGTGGCATCGTCGATGGTCGGCACGAGGTCGGCCTGGTTGCGTAGCAGGACTACCGCCGGCCGATAGTGGTTCAACACCCCGCCTGCGATCTTGCGCTTCGCGAACGCGCCGTTGATCTTCTTTGTGATCCGTCCGGTCCTCTTCGGCAGATCGGCCAGCGTGAGCGGCGTTCCGTCGAGTTCCTTCGCGTACGCCCGGTTCACGAGGTCCAGGTAGAAGGCGGGGTCGAATAGGTCCTCGATGTCGCACTCGGACTCGCCCGTGATGTCGGACATGTGGATCAGGGCACCCTTCTTCAACTTCTTGGCCTGCTGTAGCCGCTCGACGGCCTCGGCGTCTTTCGTGCTCGAGTCCACCAGCACCGCCATGTTCAGCTGGTTCGACCCGATGAGCGACACGAACGTCGACAACTTGCCAGCGCCGCCCACCGGCACGCGCGTCACATCGTCGTCGATCGGGGTCAGGTCGTGCTGCCGGAGGTCGTCGTCGAGGACGTCGAGGTAGATGAGGTCGCTCGGCCCCTCCAACAGGAGGTTCTTCGGACCGATGAACAGCGTCTGCGTGAGCGTGTACCCGAGGGCGGCCTGCAGCGGGAACACCGTTTCGTCATCGACTCGGAATACTTCCGACGACACCTTGGTGCCCTCGTTGTCGACGTCCATGACGGTCCGCGCCCGCTCGATGTGGGTGGCGTCGATCATGAACGGCGAGTGAGTCGTATAGATGACCTGATGCTCGGGAGCGAGGCGCTCCTCCATGTAGCGGAGGAGATCACCCTGCGCCGTCGCGTGCAGCGCGAGCCCGGGCTCGTCGAGGAGCACGATGATGTCGGAAGTCTTTGCCGCCTCAAGCTCGGAGAAGTAGGCCACGAAGGAGAAGAACCACACGAACCCGCGCGACCGTTCGTCGAATGGCACGGAGACTCGGTGTCGCCGGTTATGCACTCGGACATGGAAGATCGGGCCCACGTCAAGCGGCGGCTCGGCTCCCGCCTCCGGCTCCATCACCTTGAGCTCGACTGACAACTCCTCGTTCTGCGACCAGTAGTGGAACACCTCGTCGCTGATGCCGTTCGCAGTGTTCTCCAGCTCGCGGATCAGCCGCTCGTGGTTAGCCGAGTCGTTGAAGTCCTCGGGCTTGCCGCTGCCGAGTTTGAGGAAAGACAGCAGCGCCCGCAACCCGCGGACAAGGGTCCCAGCGTCTCGTTTCGCAATCAGGCTCGGGATCGACACCTTGCCCGGCATGGTGCTGTAGTCGTCGAAGTAGACGAATGTCGGCTCCCACTTTTGCAGGTAGGCGTCGATAACGTGGAGCGACAGTCGGCCGTCTCGCCAGTTGCTGATCGTGGCAGCAAGTGCCTCGGCCTGTGCGGGGGGCTCCTCAAGGTTGGCGAGCGCCGCGGCGAGGTCGGCAAACGTCGTCGCGGCGTTGACCGCCTTTCCTGCCGCGGCGGCGAGGTCGAGGTCTGCGCGCAGGTGAGCTACAGCCACAGCCTCGTCGAGGTCAATGC
>CAZVVS010000545.1:0-3271 GCA_964630585.1 uncultured Gordonia sp. | reverse complement strand
GCTTCCGTGCTCGGCTGCTGGAACCTGGTGTTCGGTCAAGGTCATCCCCTTCTGCTGATCACGTGTCGGAGGTCACGTGATGGGCTGGTGTGCTAACTATCTGTTCAGGGGCGGCTCGCTGCTAGTGCGCAGGGGGCCAACGTCGGGGTCATCAGGGGCCAGCGAAGGACTGAGGCGTCAAGGCGATGCGAACCGAGGATCTGGATCGCCCGATGGTGCCCGCTAGCTACGCGGCGATGCTGCTGGATGCGGCCGCGGCCCACGGCGTGAAGGCCGATCAGATCCTGGCTGCGGCTGGCATCGAGGCCAACCGGCTCGACGAGCCCGGTGCGCGGGTTTCGGTCATAGACATCGCCGTCATGCTGGATCGGGCGATGGCGCTCACCGGTGAGCCCGGCCTCGGCTATGAGATCGGTCTCAGCAGCAGCCTCATGTCACACGGGCTCATGGGCTTCGGAATGCTCACCTCCCCGACATTCCGTGACGCGATCAGGTTGGGCACCGAATACCTACAGATACGGGTCCCCGTCCTGTCCGCCGAGTTGCGGGTGGTCGACGACGTGGCGGTGGTATCGGTGGTCGAAACGGTCCCGCTCGGCGAGCTGCGACAGATCCTGTTCGATCTCTTCTTGGTGAAGGTGGCCCGCATCGGTGGGGCGGTCACCCAGTACAGCCTGGGTCTCGATGACGTGGAGCTGTGGTTCGACTATCCCGAACCGCCGTACTACCGCCGATTCGCGGACCGCCTTCCGCCGGTCCGCTTCGACCAGGGAGCCAACGAAGTTCACTTCGACGCCGCTCTGTTGGACCGTCGCCCCGAGACGGCCGATCCCGCCAACGCCAAGATGGTGGAAGAACAGATTCGCCGTGAAGTAGACGAGCTGGGCATCCCAGACAATGTTGTCGGACAGGTGCGGGCTGCGCTCCAGCCGACCGACCACGGCTACCCGAACCTGGCCGAGGTAGCCGACCGCCTCCACCTGTCGAGTCGAACGCTCAAGCGCCGTCTGGCCGAGCGCGGCACCAGCTTCCATCAACTCGTGGACGCGGCCCGGCGGGCGGAGGCCATCCGGTTGCTCACCGGTACGGCCCTGTCGATCGAACAGATTGCTCGGCGCTTGGGCTACGCCGACCCCAGCAGCTTCCGGCGTGCCTTCCAAGGCTGGACCGATACCACCCCCGGCGCGTTCCGTGACGACAGGGCGCCGGAGGGAGAGCGGCTTTCCTAGTGGCCCGGACCCACGGGCCTACCAGCAGAGCGCGGCGCCGTGGTGAATGGTGGCTCACCGCACCGCTCTAACCTTTCGGGCATGGAGGAGGTCGGTGAGGACAAGGCGCGGCCGGTTCCGGCCTGGCTGGATGCCCTCGTGGAGCAGGGGATCGAGGCCACCGTGGTCTTCGACTCGAACCTGACCATCTCCTACGCCAACGATGCTGCCATCGAGATGCTGGGCTACTCCTGGCCGGAGCTGGCCGGTATGGGCGCCCTGGACTTTGTTCACCCCGATGACCTGTCACGGGCCGGAGCCAACGTCACCGGGGTGGCGGCAGGGGCACGACCAGACCCCGGCCTGATGCGGATTCGCACGGCTTCGGGAGAGTGGCGGCCCATGGAGCTGAACCCCCGCCAGATGGACCTGCCCGGACCACCCCGAGGGCCGGGTTCGGTTCTGGCGGTGACGATCAGGGACCACCAGATGGAGGACACCCACTGGCGCTTCCTGGCGGAACTGGCGTCGGGATCGGACTTCCCCTCAGCGGTGGATGGTTTCGCCCGGGGGCTCTCCAGCAGTACCGACGGAGCGATGGGCGTCACCTTCGGGCTCGATGGATCCCGCCGTGTCGTGGGCCCACTGGACGGTGAACTGGTCTGGCCGTGGGGGGACGGGGAACCGTCGTTCCCGGCCATCGGCCCCGACGGGAAGGTCGAGGCGACATCGACTACGGGGGCGGGGTGCGAGCCCGACCGGGCGGAGCTGGCTGGTGCGTCAGACCCGTGGAGCCGGGCGATCCTCACCGGCCAGCCGGCATGGGCGGTACCTGGCGTCCTACCTGAGCCGCAGCGCACGATCGCCGAGGGAATCGGTGCCGGCGTGGTGATCGTGGTGCCCGTGCCGGACCCCGCTCACGAACTGCCTGCCCTCATCGTCCAGTGCCCGATCGAAGTGGCCATGGGGGAGATCCATGCCGAAGCCCTGGCCCGGCGTCCGAGGCAGGCGATGGCGATCGGCTTGGAGCGCCGGTACTCGATGGCCCAGTTGCGCTACCTCGCCCATCATGACCCCCTGACCGGATTGGCCAACCGGACCAGGTTCTTCGATCAACTCACCGCCCTTCACGAGGCATCCAGTGGCTATGGCGTTTGCTACGTCGATCTCGACCGGTTCAAGGAAGTGAACGACACCCACGGCCATCACGTTGGCGACGCCGTGCTCGAGCAGGTTGCCGCGATGCTGGTGGCCGCGTCAGGCCCTGACCACATGGTGGCCCGCCTCGGCGGTGACGAGTTCGCCGTCGTCGTCCCGTCGGCCGATTCGGACGTAGTCGCCGCGGTCGCGGCCGGGGTGGTCGAAGCCTTCACCGCCGGGGTGCAGGTCGAGGACGTGGCTCACAACGTAGGGGCGAGCGTGGGGGTCGCGATCGGACATGCGTCCCCAGACCAGGTGGTCGCCGATGCCGATGCTGCCCTGTACCTGGCCAAGCGAGAAGGTCGAGGTACCTGGCGCGCCGCGGGGAGATCAGGGTCGGCCTGAGCGGATTCGTTCGTGGAGGGGTGAAGAATCTCGGCCGGTGTCGGTGGATTATGGAACCTCTCGCGCTCTGCGGATCGTGCTGTTCTTGCGTCAGCAAAGTTTCGGCTGCAACGGTTCTCGTCGGTCAGCGTCAACGACGATGCGGAGGATGACGTGCTCGACGAAAAGCTCGACGACATCTACGACGAGGTGCTTCGACGGAACCCGGCCGAGCCGGAGTTCCATCAGGCCGTGCGAGAGGTGCTGGCCTCGGTGGGGCCGGTTCTGACCAAGTTCCCCAAATACACCGCTCAGAAGATCATCCAGCGCATCTGCGAGCCGGAACGCCAGATCATCTTCCGGGTGCCATGGCAGGACGACAACGGCGACGTCCACATCAACCGCGGCTACCGGGTGGAGTTCAACTCGGCTCTCGGCCCCTTCAAGGGCGGTCTCCGGTTCCACCCATCGGTGTCGCTGGGGACGGTGAAGTTCTTGGGCTTCGAGCAGATCTTCAAGAACGCTCTCACCGGTATGCC
>CAZVVS010000544.1:0-3283 GCA_964630585.1 uncultured Gordonia sp. | reverse complement strand
GATCTGTGCACCGGCGACGGCCTCTGTACCGATCATTGTCCTGAGCTGTTCGTACTCCTCGAAGACGGAATCTCCTACATGATCGACCCGGCTGGACGCGCCATGAGCGACCCCCCGGCGGGGCGGCGTGCACCGTGCGCGTGCCCGAGAAGCTCGAGCGGGCGACGATCGACGCCGCGCTGGACTGCCCCGGTGAGTGCATCTTCATCGAGGCCGGGCCGTAGCGGCAGCGTCAGGAGGTCCGAACCCTCCGCTCTCAGGGCGGGAATCGATCCGCGAACTCCTGCACACCGACGTCGTCCGAGAGGGCGCCGAACATCCTGCTGGTGAATGAGCATCGCTCGAAGCGAGTACCCGGGTCCGAGAATCCGCTGTCCGATGCCCGCCACCCTGTGCCTCTCCATCGTGTCGATGAGCCGTCCGGGATCGCGTCCACTCCACGTATCGATGACAGCCTGGTTCAGCCGATGTATGTCGTTCCTCAATCGGATGGCTCGCATGAGATGCGCCGGGTCCGTCGTGACGGCCGAGGCGATGTGGCTCAACATGTCCCGGACGGTCCACTCGGTGCACAGCGTCTCGCGTTGCCACTCCTCTCCACTGACGGACCGGAACAGCGCGGCACACTCGCGTTGCTCCGCCGCGACCATGTCCCATGTCGGAGTCATCTGGTAGCCCCCCTCGTCAGGGGTCGATGGTGCCGCTCGCGTCGAGGTCGACGCTACTCCCAGGCGGCACCGATCCGTCCGGCCTCCTGTTTGCCGAGCCTGGTGCCTACCTCCGCGGACGAAGCGATCGTGCTGAAGTCCATCAGCGAGAGTCCGAAGTTGCTGACCATGAGGAAGTCGAGGTCGGGCACGATCACCTCGACCGTCGTGCCCGAGGCCTCCAACGCTGCGATCTCCGCCTTCTGGGTGGCGAGGTAGGCGGCGATCCGGGGGTCGTCGATGCCGGGCGGAAGCTCCATCACCGTCACCGAGACGACCACCGCGACGTCGTAACCGGCGGCCAGATCGGCGTTGAGCGCACTCCGGGCGCCGCCGTCCATGTAACGGCTGTCGCCGATCGTGATCGGTGGGTAGACCCCGGGAACGCTGCAGCTCGACGCGATCGCCCGCTCGAGCGGGACGTTGGCGGCGGCATCCCACACCGTGAAGTCGCCGGTCGCGCTGTCGACCGAGGTGCAGGCGAACGGGGCGGGCCACGGTCTCCCCGCCATCACCGAGCCGATGGCCCCGACGAACGCGTCCTCCGAGATGGTGTCCGCTGCGAGCGCGAACGCACCGATCTTGCGCGTGTGTTCGGCCTTCGCGTCAGGGTCGTCGCCGATCGAACCCCACGCGAACGTCATCTCCATGAACTCGGCGAGGGCAGCTTCGGGAACCTGATCGGCGCCGGATCCGCCGACGCCACCGGCGAACAACGCCTCGATGTCGGCCACCAGCTGCCCCGGGTCGTCCCCGCTGGTGAGCATGGCCCCCGCCAGCGATCCGGCCGACGTGCCGACCACGAGGTCGGCCCTTGTCAGGTCGACGCCACCCGAGGCGAGCCCTGCTGCGAGCCCGAGCTCCCACGCCACGCCGACGGGGCCTCCTCCACCGAGGACCACTGCTCGCCGCTTGTCTGCCATCGGATCAGTCCTCCATCGGTCTCGCCGGGTCGCGCGTCGGATCGCGCCCCGACTCTACGCGGAGGTCAGCGTCCGGTCTCCCCGTCGATCAACTCCCGCAGGATGTCGGCGTGGCCGGCGTGGCGAGCGACCTCTCCGAGGAGGTGGGAAAGGATCCAGCGCATCGAGACGATCGGTCCACCCGATGACTCCGGCGTGACGTCGTCGAGCGACGCGGCCGCGACCACCGCGTCGACGTCGACCCAGGTCCGCTAGTAGCGGGCGATGGCGGCATGGATGGTCGGGGCGTGGTCACTGCCGAACGGAGCCGCGTCGATGCCGGCGAACCGTGCGAGCACCCAGATCGACTCGGCGTCGGCTAGGTGGTTCGTCAGCCACAGCAGGGTGGTGCCGGAGGGGACGGGGGACGTGGCAGCGTCGGCATCGGTGACCCCGATGACCTTGCGGACGAACGACTCCCGCTGGAACCGGAGCAGGCCCATCATGGTGGACCGCTCGTCGTCGACGAACATCGCGGGCGATCGATCAGCCATGGCGAAACGATAGGCCCCGGGCAAGGGGGGATGTCCCCCGTTGGCCCGACCCGCGCCGATGCCTACTCTCCTGGGTGCGCTCGACGCTTCGACCAAGCGGTCCTCATGCTGCCGAATCCGAGAGGGACGTGATGCGGGACCAGTACGCGTTGGTGAGTGGAATGGTGTACCACGGAGATGGTCTGAACCTTCGCGAGGAGGTGTGGTCGTTCGCAATGGGGCAGCGGGAATGGGGCCCTCGCAAGCTGGTGGTGGCGTTCTGCGACCGCGACGGAGCGCTGCTCAGCCTCGCCCACACCGACCGGACCGATCCGCCCGAGGCGGCGCTCGAGGCGTGCATCCGCCACGTCGGGCTCAACGCAGCCGCTGCCGTTGCGTACTGCGACGAGGTCATCAGATGGGGACCACCCACCGACGAGGTGTTGGCGCGCTTCGCTCTCGCCCGTGAGATCGCCGCCGACTGGGGAATCCATCTCCTCGACTGGATCGCGTGTGACGACCAGTGGTTCCGCAGCGCGAAGTGGGCGTCGAGCGAGAACGAAGGACCTTGGTGGGATCTCCCGAGCTGATCCCGCGCCGTGCTCAGCCAGGGATGTCGACCTCGACGCGCACGACCGGTGTACGGGGCGACCACGGTGCTCGGCCAAGGTGTCGTACCCCTGCCGGCAGCGACGCCACGACGGCGGGGTCGGCGATACGGCTCGTCACCCACAGACACCCTCCGTCGGAATCGGTCAAGAGCTCGTCGAACGCCGGTGCTCCCGCTCGAAGCATCGGGAGAACCGCAGTGAGCGAGTCCGCGACCCAGAGCGAACGCAACGTCGGGTCCCACCCGCCACCGAGGTCGCCGAAAGCGCCGGCGTCGCCGAGGATCAGGAAGCGGGTGATCGAGCCGGAGAGGTCGTCGACTTCGCGTTCGGCGACCTTGAGCGACTGCCCGATCGGTGAATCGGCACCTGCGAGCGCGACGGCCCCGTCGGGGTTTGCGGCCACAACGCGCAGTGCTTCGGTGGTGGACGAGCAGGGGACCGCCTCGAGCTGCCAGCGCCTGATGAAGGCCTGACACTGGCCGAGTGCCTGCGGATGGCTGAGTACTCGCGCCCCGCGAAGGTCCGACAAC
>CAZVVS010000543.1:0-3295 GCA_964630585.1 uncultured Gordonia sp. | reverse complement strand
AGCGGGACGACGAACTCGACCGACGCCGAGCTGACGTTCTCCTCCGATGACAACGCGGCAAGCTTCGAATGCCGCCTTGACGGCGACTCGTTCGCGGCCTGCACCTCGCCGCAGAACTTCACCGGCCTGAGCGAGGGCGATCACACCTTCCGGGTCCGCGCGATCGACACCGACAACAACGTCGACCCGACGCCCGCGGTGCGCAGCTGGACCGTCGACACGACGGCGCCGACGGCCACGATCGACGCCGGGCCGAACGGAGACACGAAGAACGCGTCTCCCTCCTTCGAGTTCAGCTCGACCGAGTCGGGCTCGACCTTCGAGTGCCGCATCGATTCGACCGACGACCTCGATTACGCGCCCTGCACCTCCCCGCACGCGCTGAGCTCGCTCAGCGACGGCCCGCACACCTTCGACGTGCGCGCGACCGACGGCGCGGACAACACAGGCACCGCCGCGAGCCGCACGTTCACAGTGGACACGCAGGTGCCGAACACGACGATCGACTCCGGTCCGAGCGGAACATCCCCGTCCAGCGGCGCGACGTTCACGTTCTCGAGCAGCCAGTCCGGTTCGACCTTCCGCTGCACCCTCGACGGCGATGCGACCCCGTGCGGCTCACCGAAGAGCTACACGGGGCTGAGCAACGGCAGCCATACGTTCACGGTGGCGGCCACCGACCCGGCCGGTAACACCGACGCCTCGGCGGCCAGCCGCACCTGGACGGTGGATGCGGGCAACCCGCAGACCCAGATCACCGCCGGCCCCTCGGGCACGGTGTTCACCAACGACGTGACCTTCGAGTTCACCTCGAGCGCATCCGGCGCGACCTTCGAGTGCTCGCTGGACGACATCGGCTTCCTGCCGTGCACGTCACCCCGGTCCTTCGGCGACCTTCCAGCCGGCGAGCACACGTTCAGCGTCCGCAGCAAGACCGCGGGCGGGGGGATCGATCCGACCCCGGCGACGCGGACGTTCACCATCTCCGACGCATCACCGCCGACGGCCAAGGAACCACCCAAGATCGATGTGATCACCGGCAAGCTGAAGCTCGCCAAGTCGATCCAGGTGGCGACGATCACCTGCGGCACCGGGCCCTGCGAGCTCGATGCGGCAACGGCGTTCGTCAAGTCCGGCAAGCGCAAGGTCGCGTTGACGCCGACGATCTCCGGCCCGGTGGCGGCCGGTGGCTCGGCGCCGGTGACCCTGGCCTTCAAGGGCAAGGTCTTCCGGGCCATCGCCAAGCGGCGCCGGGCCAAGGTGCTGGTCGCGCTCGAGGCGAGCTCGCCCGCGGGCTCCAGCAAGGCCACCACAAAGATCAAGTTGACCGCGAAGAAGAAGGGCAAGGGCTGAGCGGATGAGCACGTTTCTGAGCAGGCTGAACAAGCGAGCCCTGGCAACCCTCGTCGCCCTCGCGGCCGTCGCCGTCGCGGCGGCGCTCGCGCCGCGAGCCGAGGCCGCCAGGGTCGGCAACCCCGGAGCCGTGAACGCCGCGATCACAGGTGGCGACTTCCGCATCAAGACGAGCCAGTTCGACCTCGCGACGATCGATCCCGATCCGACGCTGACCGGCACGATCACCAGCAGTGGAGCGCTTACCTTCCTGAAGACCGGGATCTCGTTCCCGCCCCTCACCCTCGATTTCAACGGCGACCCGATCTTGGTCAGGTTGCAGCCGACCCATGACTGGACCGGCACCCTGAACCCGCTGACTGGCGCGGCGAGCATCCGGGCCCGATTCAAGATCAAGCTCGAAGGATCGCCGTCTGGGGTGGGTCTCACTGGCAGCTGCTTCATCGGCAGCGACGCTGATCCCGTCGACATCAACACGGTGATCACCGGTACGACAAGCCCGCCGGCACCTAACACGCCAATCAGCGGTACGCCCTACAACGCGGCTACGGGCACGGCGACGGTCGTCAACAACAGCGCCGGCGTCACCCAAACGGCCAGCGGCTGCGGTCCCTTGGGGCTCGCCAACAGCACGATCAACGACGCCCTTGGTCTGCCGTCCGCCGCGGGCAACAACGCGATCGCGCTGGATCTCGCTTTCACCCCGCCGATCACCAAGGGCGTCAACGCCTCCTACGCCGTGACCCCGTCGAGTGGCCCGACGCCGCTCAACGCGAGCTTCGACGCCTCCGCGTCGACGATCGCCGCCGGTGTCAAGACCTGCACGCCCGCGCTGCCGACGAGCCCCGCGTGCGGCTACCGCTGGGACTTCGACGGCGACGGCATCGACGACGAGGTGACCAACACGCCGACCACCTCGCATACGTACCTGGTCTCGGGCTCCTACCAGTCGAGGCTGACGATCTACGACGTCGATGGCGACAGCGACAGCACGACGCGGACGGTCACCGTCGGCGATCGTCCCGACCTGACGATCGACAAGTCGCACACGGGCAACTTCCAGAGCGGCACCCAGGGGACCTACACGCTCGAGGTCTCCAACAATGGCCTCGGCGCGACCCTCGGCACCACGACGGTGACCGACGTGCTGCCGACCGGCCTCAGCTACGCGAACGCATCAGGGTCCGGCTGGAGCTGCGCGGGACCGGCGAACCTCGTCACCTGCACGCGGACGGCGGCGATCGCCGCCGGCGACTCGGCCCCTGACATCACGCTCGACGTGAACGTGGCCGACTCCGCCCGTCCGCAGGTCTCGAACACCGCCTCTGTGACGACCCCGGTGGAGACCGCGACGTCCGACAACTCCGACACCGACGTGACCGACGTCGATTCGATCGACGTCGGGATCGCCAAGAGCCACACCGGCAGCTTCCGCGTCGGGCGCAACGAGCCCTACGACCTCCGGGTCACCAACGACGGCACCCTCCCAACCACCGGCACTACCACCGTCAGCGACACGCTGCCGGTCGGCATGACGTACTTCAGCGAGACGTCGCCTTCGGGCTGGACCTGCAACGGCTCCGGCTCGAGCTTCTCCTGCACGCACCCCGATCCGCTGCCGGTCGGCTACGACGAGACCATCGAGCTCACGGTCTCCGTCGACGGCACCGCGCTGCCGGCGCGGGTCAACACCGCGACGATCAGCACGCCGGGCGACAGCGACACGAGCGACGACAGCTCGAGCGACCCGACCGTGGTCGTCGCCGCGCCCGACCTCGCCATCGACAAGAGCCACACGGGCAACTTCCGCGTCGGCGGCACCGGGACCTACCACCTCGATGTCTCCAACGACGGC
Organism: uncultured Gordonia sp.; assembly: GCA_964630585.1. Taxonomy (GTDB): domain Bacteria; phylum Actinomycetota; class Actinomycetes; order Mycobacteriales; family Mycobacteriaceae; genus Gordonia. The sequence continues at coordinate 87 of CAZVVS010000543.1, read as the reverse complement.
GCCCTGCCCTCGGTCGGCACAACGACGGTCACCGACTCGGTGCCGGCGGGCCTGCCGGTCGTCTCGGCGGGCGGCACCGACTGGACC
>CAZVVS010000542.1:0-3301 GCA_964630585.1 uncultured Gordonia sp. | reverse complement strand
GCCCGACAGCGCGACCGTCGAGCCGAACAGGAACAGCCAGAAGCCGAAGGCGTTGAGGCGCGGGAAGGCGACGTCGGGCGAGCCGATCTGCAGCGGCAGCACGAAGTTCGCGAAGCCGATGACGATCGGCGTCGCGTACATCAGCAGCATCACGGTGCCGTGCATGGTGAACAGCTGGTTGAACTGCTCGTTCGAGAGGAACTGCAGACCCGGATGGGTGAGCTCCGCGCGCATCAGCAGGGCCATCAGGCCACCGACCAGGAAGAACACCACACAGGCAGTGATGTACATCATGCCGATCAGCTTGTGATCGGTGGTGGTCAGCACCTTGTACAGGAACGAGCCCTTCGGCTGGTACCGCGCCGGGTACGGGCGTGCTGGTGCCACTTGAGTGGTGGGCTGATCAACCGCGGTCACAGTTCCTCCTCGAGGCGGACGTTTCAAGGGCAATCCTAGACCCTGACAGGGCGCGGTGTGTCCCGGGTCCTACGAAGTGTCGTAATTGATCTTCACCGGCCCTTGCGGCGCAGGTCGGTGCCCCCGACAGTGTTAGCGTTTGATGGTGCATCGAATCGCATCCCACACCGTTGCGGGCCTGCTCGCCGTCGTGACGGGGATGACCGTCCTGACCGCGTGCGGCAGCGAGGACGACGTGCTCCGCCGACCCGACGGTCAGCCGATCTCCACGTCGACCACCCGGATCGCCGAAGTGAACCTCGTGAATCCGGAGCGGAACTTCACCAAGACCTGCTCGGCACCGACCTCACCCGATGCCGGCCGCCCCGACGTCGAGCGCATCGCCGTCACCGATCCTGCACTACTCGATGCGGTCTGCGCGCTCGGCTTGGGCGCCAAGGTCACCGCTGTGACCAGTGCTCCCGGCACGGTGCCCGCCTATCTCGGTCCGCAGTTGCAGCAGGTGCCCGCGATCGGTGTCTCCCCCTCTGCAGATGCGGCCGCGAAGGCCCGTCCCGACGTCGTGCTGACCACGCCGTCGACGGCCGGTTCGGCGGCCGCTTTCCAGGGCGTGCAGGCCACGAACATCGAACCGGCGGGCTGGGAGGCCGGATTCACCGCCGTCGCAGCTGCGCTGCACCGCTCATCGGCGGCCACGACACTGCTGCGCGACTTCCGCGTCGACGCCGCGGCGATCGGCAAGCGGTTGAACGCGGCACAGACCCAGGTCTCCCTCGTGCGTTTCGGTCCGGACTCGGAGACCATCGCCGGTACCGACAGCTTTGCCGGGCAGATCCTGGGCATCGTCGGGGTGCAACGCCCCGAACGGCAGCGCCAGCCCGGCAACATCAAGGTGACCGACGAGAACTTCACCAGCGCCGACGCCGACCTCATCTACATCAGTTTCGAACCCGGGGGCCTCGAGCACGGCAAGTCGGTCCTCCTCAGCGACCGCTGGCTCGACATGGGGGCACCGACGTGGAAGCGCGTGCTCGCCGTCGACGACGGGGTCTGGTACCGCACCTCCGGACTGGCCGCCGGGCGCCTGGTCCTCAACGATCTGAAGTCCTCGCTCAACGGCAATTCCGCCGAGTACTGAGCAACGCGGCGCCGGTCGCGTCGCGCCTATGCCTCTGACACGTCGTACCAGTGGTGTTCGACGTCGTGCAGCAGGTAGCGCAGTAGGAATTCGACGGTGAACTCGCGGCCGTCCCGGGTGCCCGACCGGCCCCAATCCTCGGGCTCCAACGCGTCGATGATCCGGACCAACCGATCGGTGTCCGCGGCGATCTCCTCGGCGATGATCGCGGGTTCCATCTGGTCATAGCGCGCGGCGACTGCCGCTGCCTCCTGGTCCCACCCGACGAATCGGGGTGAATCGGTACTGACGATCGCCGCGACCCGCTCGGTGAAGAGCCGGATGACGTCGCGCACGTGCGCCCCGTACTCCAGTGGTGACCAGACCTGCGGCGCCGGCCGCTGCGTCAGTCCCTCGGCGTCCCCGCGCAGTAGCTCGGCCCATCGGTCGGCCGCGGCCAGGGCCGTCATCGCGATCTGGTCCCGACCTATCGCCGACGCATCGAATCCGCACTCTTCGCACCGTCGAGCGGCACAGACGCTCCAGTCCTTGGTATCGGTGGCCACCCTCCCAGGCTAGCGGTGCACGATCGTCGGGGCGGGGACCGTCGGGCTGCGTCGATACAGTGGGCCCATGCCCGTCGCGACCGCTCCCCTGCGCGTGCTGTGGCGCCCCGGGCTCGGTCTGATCGTGTGGCGCGCACAGGCGCGCCCCAGCGCTGATTCGCCCCCGCTGAGCACCGATGAGGTCCCGGCGGCGCTGGCGGAGTTCCTCGCCGACCGCGCTTTCCGGCGCCGCGTGCCGATCATCGAGCCGGACGGGTCGCGCACCCCGCAGCCGTGCGTCGTGCTCGGTGCAAGCACGTCGTTGGCGCTGCTTCGAGCCCTCGACGACGAGACGGCCACTCGGGTCGGCGGCGACCTGCGGTACTACCGCCGGCTGCTCGACGGCGTCGACGCAGCCGTGACCGCCGGTGCCGTGGCGCCTGGAGTGGCGGTCGTCGACGGGGAGCACCACCTGCGCTGGGAACTCGTCGTCACCGGCGCGTGGCGCAGCTGGCTGGCCACAATGACCGACCATGCGCCGAGGTCGGTGACGGTCAACGACCCGCACAGCGGGGGGCGTGACGCCACAACCGTCGATTTCGTCGCGGAGATGGCCGACGCGGTGTGCCGCACCCGCCTTGCCACCACGCCGTCGCGGCCGGCCGGACAGTGGTTGCGCGACCTCGTCGACGATCCGCGGCCGCTGGCCCGTGAGCGCGGCCCGGCAGCGGCGACCGCGTGGGCACAGTGGTCGGCGAGCGCGGCACCCGGCGAACCCGTCGTGGTCTTCCGCCTCCACCTTCCCGACGATCCTGCCGACGCCATGGTCGTCGATGACGACACCCCCGAGGAATGGCGCCTGGAAGTCTGCCGCCGTGAGACGACCGGCGCTCTCGCGGCCGTGGCACCGCACCGCCTCACCGGCGCAGACCTCGATGAGGTGACGTCCGCCCTGGCCCGTGCCATCGGCGCGTGCGCGGTTCTGCGCGCGGCCGGAACCGACCCCCATTCCCTGGATTTCCTGTTGTCCACCGCCGACGCCCAGGAGTTCCTCACTGACGGAGCGGCGGCCCTGCGCGAGGAGGGGTTCACGGTTCTACTGCCCCGCAGCATCGCCACGGTGACCCCGGTGCTGCATGCACAAGCACGGCCGGTCGCCACGAACACCGGGCGCGCCGCCATCGTCAGCCTCGACGATCTCGCCGATTTCGAATGGCGCCTG
>CAZVVS010000541.1:0-3301 GCA_964630585.1 uncultured Gordonia sp. | reverse complement strand
TCGACGCCATCCGACGGCTCCGCACCGGCCAAGGCATCCTCGTCTACGGCTCGATCCCACCGGTGTGGCTCCGGCTACGTCCTTGGCCCCGAGGGACTTGATCGATGAAGCAGTTGCTGGATCTGAGGTAGGGCTGCCGAGCACGGCATTTCAATCCATCAGTATCCCGGGCGTGTTGCGGCGATAGCAGCCCTGATGGATGCCGTCATCGAGCGAAGGTCTCTAACCCCCCCGTCCGACCGCTTCGTGTTCGAAAACATCTCGGGGTCAAGATCCTCCACTGTCGGCCACGGGCCGCTGAGGAGCGCTGACCTGAACGTCCGGCCGAGCCAGAGGTCCTCGACGCAACGCTTGACCTGCCCTCCGGTGGAGGGCGATTGCGCCGCACGAACGGTGCCGTCCGAGAGGACGAACAAGGCGACGATCCAGGACTGATCGCTGACCGCCATCGAGGCAACTCGCCATCCTGGCGCGGCAAAGATGGCCGAACCGCCACTTGGGTCCGGTGGAGCTGGCTCCACGTACCGGCAGCCCGGGTGACCTTCCTGGCAGGTTGGCTTCGGGGCAATCATGGCCCGCCACCCGTACTGCAACCTGCGTTGCCAAGGAGTGACCGGCGACCTGTGAGGGAAGCTGTGAGGGGCAACCGCTCCTGATCGGACAAGGCCGGCAAGTTCTCGGCGGGCCTCGTTGAATCCAGCACGGGCGGCGGCGGCCTCTCGTGCCTGCATCTCCTGGCGGCGCCGGTCTGCCTCGATCTCATCTGGTCCGCGAGAAGCGTAGGGAGCGGAAGGGTGGACAGCAGCGTAAGGAACGGTGGTGCCTGGCAGGTGCTGTCCGGGAATATGGCCAGGAGGCTGCCCAGGAAGCATGTGCTCACTGTACAAAGACGGTCGTTGCATTCGCCGCTGCTCTTCCGTTTCCCACTGCGACCGTCGTCATGGTCGTGGTCCAACATGAGCCGAACCGCACGCTCGCGTAGCGCAGAGCTCGCGGCCGGCTGCTGGATGCCCAGTACGCTCGCCCCATGTCTGGATGTCCCACGTGCGGAGGTGTTGAGCGCGAACCGGTCAGCCCCGGCTGGTGGCGCTGCACGTCGCTGATCACCGCAACGCTCGAAGGGCCCGGCTCGTGGAACCCTCAGGTCATGCTCCCCGCGGCGGTCCAGAACAAGCGACTGTGCGACACGATCTATGTAGAGCCAGACGCAGCTGCGCCTTCGCTGCCGGCTTGCGCATGCGGCACCTTCGCTGTGGGAAGGTGCGCCCGGTGTTCTGCACCCGTGTGCGGTATCCACTCTGGGTTCATCGACGGTGCGCGGCTCTGCCATATCGACCGCCAAGCGGCAGAGCGCGCCCAAGAGAGAGTCACCGCCGCCGCGGCCGCACATGCGGAAGAGGAGCGCCAAGCGCGCCACAGGCAGGCGTTGGCCGCCTGGGCAGACAGCCACCGGGCATCGATCGCCGAGCTCACGCCCATTGAACGGGGGGTCGTGGTCTGGGCAGCGGTCGGAGCGCGTCCGACCCGCGGGCAACCATGGAAGCGCTATGACGCAACGGACGCCGTGACGCTGCTTGGGGTGCCGCGTCCCACCGTCGACGAAGCCCTCGACTGGTTCATCGCCGCTCCGAAATCAGAACCAGACTGGCGCGTCCGCCACACGCGCCGCACAATCTTCGGGGGCCATGAGGAAGTCGACGCAAGGGCATGGGGGCTCCTTCCACTCACCACCTCAACCAGCCGAGTCGTGCATGGCGACACGGTGACCAGCACCGACAACATCGCCGTGACCACCGACCGCAGCGTGTGGATGACCATGGGCGGTGGATGGCTACGGGAGCGACCGACGAAGCCCACCAACTTCTCGGCTGAAGCGTTCGACAAGATGGCCGCCTACGTCCGGCTCACCGTCCGCCTGCCTGACCCTCCTGAGCTGCGCTGACCCGTCGGGCGGTCCAAGCAGTAGCTCGACAACGTGCTGACCCCCGCCCGCGGACACGGGCCAACAGATCCCATCCGAATCCCAGACTGAGTCTTGCTACACGCGCTTAGGTGGGTGTGGACGATGTCGTTGATCTGACCGAGCCGACAACCGACCCTCTCGCGAGCGACCTGGTGGTTGCGTGCGAGTCGGCGTGGCGAAGTATCCAGGCCAATCACGCGGAGTTGCCTCCGGTCGTGATGTTGCTCGGCACGGGCGTCGAGCGCGGGCGACTTGTGAAGCTCGGTCACTGGTGGGAGGGCCGGTGGCTCGCGGACGGCAATCTCCGCGGTGAAGTCCTCCTCGCCGGCGAGGCGCTGCACCTGAAGCCCGAGCACGTGTTCGAGGTGCTCCTCCACGAGGCGGCTCACGGGATCAACGCTGCCCGCCACATCAAGGACACATCGCGGGGCGGCCGCTACCACAACGCCAGGTTCAAGAAGACGGCGATCGAGGTCGGGCTCACCGTCGAGCAGATGAACCCCTACGGGTTCGCCAAGACATCGGTACCGCCCGAGACCGCTGCCCGGTACTCGAACGAGATCGACGAGCTCGCCGCAGCGATGAGGATCGCTCGCCGAGTCCCTCGATCTGTGCTGGGTGCCGGCGAGTCCGACCGGCAGATCGGCGCTGGTCAGGACGGGGGCGCGGTCGACGGCGAGGCCCCGCGGGCGAAGGTGAAGCCCGCCGAGTGCGGATGTGGGCGCAGCATGCGCATGGCTCCCTCAGTCTTCGCCCAGGGGCCGGTGACCTGCGGGGTGTGCGGCTCCGAGTTCATTGTCGACCGCGAAGCGACCCGAGATCGGTCCGCCTCCACCGTGGATTGGGCTGACGGTGCTGCGGCTCGGCCGCCGACGATGGCCGACCGCTCCATGCCCACCGACCCGGCGATAGTGCAGGCCGAGCGGCTCTTGGCTGAAGCGGGTCGGGCATTCGACGGGTTGGATGTCGTGGTGCGTCTCGGCGCCTGGCGGGGTGCGCTCGACACCGACGCCGAACACCCGATCCCGGTAGCGGTCGAACAGGACACCGCCCGGTGGGAGGAACTCGCTCGTGCCGTGTTGACCGTCGACGGCTGGCTCACCGGACCGAGCCTGGAGCTGCGCGACGAACTCGAGGTTCGAGCCGGCGACCGGCTCATCGTCGAACCGTCCGCCGCCATCACGTTCCCTGAAGACCTGCCCGAACCGGAAACGCCCGGAGTAGTGACCTCGGTGCGCCCGACGGAGAGGCTCGCCATGGTCGACTTCGCAACCGCAGGTGTCTACGCGATTGCCGCCGGAACCCAACAGGCGGCGGCGCTCCGATACGACTACTGCG
>CAZVVS010000540.1:0-3304 GCA_964630585.1 uncultured Gordonia sp. | reverse complement strand
GGTGTTCGACCACGAGGCCGGCGTCGTCTTCGGCGGCGACATCCTGTTCATCGAACAGACGCCGATCATGTGGGAAGGCCCGGCGCGCAACTGGATCCACGCCATCGAGGCGATCGAGAGGTTCTCGCCCGAGGGCATCGTCCCGGGCCACGGACCGCTGACCACCATCGAACAGGTCGCCAACCTCCGCACCTACTTCGAGTGGGTCGAAGCCGGTGCGAAGTCCCACCGCGACGCGGGGACACCGGCCGCCGATGCCGCGCTGATCATGGTGCAATCCGAGGAGTTCGCCGGTTCTCCGTGGGCGAAGTGGGGCCGGCCGGAGATCCTCGCCGTCACACTGGCCACCGAATACCAACACCTCGCCGGAAAGCACAAGCCCCCCAACCAGATTCAGATGGTTGGGATGATGAGTTCGGTCCGGACCCTGGGTGAGAAACTCGGAGGGCACGGCTGATGCGCATCGTCTCCTACTCAACCGCTGAGAGCACCGACCGGCTCGGCGTCGTCGTCGGCGACACCGCAGGACCCGACGACCGCACCGGCTTGCAGGTCGTCGACGTCGACATCCCCGGCCCCGACGGCACACCGCTCAACAGCACCGCCGCCTACGTCGGCGGATTCCCGGAATCAGCTGTCGCCGTCGCCGCCTGGCACGCGAAGTCGAAGGCGAAGGGGATCCCCATCGCCGACATCGAGCTGGGCAGCCCGGTCCGGCCGACGTCCTTCCTCGACTGCAGCGCGGCGCCACGGCACTTGCAGCAGGCGTCGATCACACTGTTCGCGCGTTCGGCCCCCAGGCCCCTGCGCCCGATCGTCCGACCGATCGTCAACATCGCGTCGAAGCGGGTCCTGGGCCGCGCACTCGATGACAACGTCCTGTACGCGAAGGGCCGCACGTCGAGCTTCGTCGGCGACGGAGCTCTCGTGCCGTGGCCGGATTACACGTCCTTCCTCGACATCGAACCCGAGCTCGCGATCGTCATGGGCGCGGTACCGCTCGGTGCCGACGCCGAGACCGTGGCCACCGCCGTCATCGGCTACGCGGTCCTCAACGACGTTTCGGCGCGCGACGTCCAGCTGGCCGAGATGGTCGGCGGGGGCCTGGCGGCATCCAAGGACATGGACAACGGCAACGTGCTGGGACCGTGGCTCGTCACCCCCGACGAACTGGCCGACCCCCTCGGCCAGGACGTCACCGTGACCACTGACCGCGGACGACGGTGGGTCGGCACGACGGCCGACTACTCGATGTCGCCGGTCGAACTGGTCACGGCGCTGGCCCGGAAGCAGTCGATCGCGGCCGGCACGGTGATCGGAATGGGGACGGTCGCCGACACGTGCGGACTCGAGCGCGACGAGTGGCTCGAGCCGGGCGAATCGGTGGCCATCTCGTTCTCCGGCATCGGCACGCTCAACCAGACCCTCGGACCGGCGCCGAAGCTCGATACGCGCCGGTGGGGCGGACGGCCACGACTTGTTCTCGGTGGAGTACTGCGATGACAGCAGCCATGGCCGCCCCGGCCCCGTTGGCAGACGTCCTCGGCGACAATCTGCGCGAGAACGCCGTCGGGCCGATCCGGACCGGAGGGAGGGCATACCACCTGTTCTTCGACGCGGTGCGCGCGATCGTGACCGACACCCTGAGCTGGCGGTTCCCGATCAAAGAGGCGATCACCGTCGGGTGGTACCTCGTCGGGGTGACCCTTCTGCCGGCGCTGCTGATGGCGATCCCGTTCGGGGTCATCGTGACCGTCCAGATCGGCAACATCATGTCGCAGGTCGGCGCGCAGTCGCTGCTCGGTGCCGCCAGCGGCGCCGCGGTGATCCAGCAGGCCGCCCCGATCGCCGCTGGACTGCTCCTCGGCGGTGCCGGCGCCTCGGCCATCGCCGCGGACCTCGGTGCCCGCAACATCCGCGAGGAGATCGACGCGCTACGAGCACTGGGCATCGACCCGGTCCGCCGGCTCGTCGCGCCCCGCATCGTGGCATGCGTCGTCGTGGCCCCGATGCTGTCGCTGTTCATCATCCTGGTCGGTGTGGTCGCCGGCTTCTACCTCGCGACGACCGCACACGGAGTGTCACCGGGCAGTTACTGGTTGTCCTTCGGCGCGTTCACCTCGATCCAGGACCTGATGTTGGCGGAGATCAAGGCCGCGGTCTTCGGACTAATCATCGCCGTGATCGGCTGCCACCGCGGGCTCGAGGCAGAGGGCGGCCCGCGCGGCGTGGCCGACGCGGTCAATGCCACGGTCGTGCTCTCGACCGTCCTCATCATCCTGGTGAACCTGGTACTCACCCAGGTCTACGTCACGTTCTTCCCGCCGACGCTCGGCTGATCGCTAGGACTCCGTCCCTGCCGTCAGGTGCCCGACGGCGGCATCGATGAATGCGCGCGGGCTCCTCTGGTGGACGCTGTGCCCGGCATCAATGGTGTGGAACCGTGCGGCGGGCAGCGCATCGGCGACCGCGGCCAAGTGCTGCGGCGGAAGGAAACTCCGCGCTCCCCCGGAGACGACGAGCGCCGGCGCATCGACGGCCGACAGATCCGCCCACCATTGCGGGTCGGCCTGCTTGAACTGAACGAGCACCTCGTCGGGGACGCGACGGTCGAACATCAGGTACGGTCGCGGATCGGCGAGTAGCGACACCAGCCCGCGCATCCGCTCCCCCAGTGGCGCAGACGGTTCGATGTCTTCGGCGACGTCTACCTCATCACGCGGCATCGGCGGCACCTCCTCGAGCACCAAGGCGCCGATCCGCTCCGGTTCGGCCATCGCCATTCGCAGTGCCGCGTGGGCGCCGAGCGAGTGCGCGACGACGTCGACACGATCGGCTCCCAGATCGTCGACGACGACCCGCAGGTCATCGCGGAAGTCATCCAGGCGATAACTGCCCGCTCGCCCGCTTCGGCCGTGTCCCCGTAGGTCGACTGCGGCCACGCAACGCCCCTGCGCGCGCAGCGCGCCGGCGACCTTGCGCCACGTCGTGTGGTCACTGCCCATCCCGTGCACGAGTAGGACCGGTGGCCTCCCGTCGTCGTCGCCGGACGTTCGCACGGCGAGGCCCACCGCTCCCCTGGTCACAACACGCACGGGTACGACCCTAGTCCCCCTCAAACCTGCGAAATACCACGCCCTCGAGGGAGTGCTTCCCCTTCGGCGCCGGTATTCCGCAGGTTTCAGGGCGATATGCGAAACGGCGCCCATCCCCCGAAGGGAATGGGCGCCGTTTGCGGCTTACTAGATCACTTGAGGATCTTGGTGACGCGGCCGGCACCAACGGTGCGGCCACCCTCACGAAT
>CAZVVS010000539.1:0-3317 GCA_964630585.1 uncultured Gordonia sp. | reverse complement strand
TACGGCGATCATCCCGGTCGCCGTCGGCGTCGCCTTCGCCATTCCCGCGATCTTCACCGGTGCGGTGATCACCGAGACGATTTTCGGCTGGGAGGGGATGGGCCGCTACTTCGTCACGTCGATCAGCACCAACGACATCCACGGCGCCGTAGCCGTCGCAGCTTTCGGCGCCTTGGCGACGGCGATCGGCGCGATCCTGGCCGATGTCGCCGTCGTCCTTCTCGACCCGAGAGTGCGGAGTAGCCGATGAGATCGCTGATGTGGCAACGCTTCTCCCGACGACGGTCCGCGGTCGTAGGACTCGTCCTGTTCGTGTTGCTAGTCGCTTTCGCAGTCTTCGGCGGCCTCTTCACCCGATACAGCTACACGGATACCGACTTCCTCGCCATCGGCTTCCCGCCCGGGCGTGGCCACTGGTTCGGCACCAACGACGCCGGTAACGACCTCTACGCCCAGGTCGTCCACGGCTTGCAGCGGTCGTTGATCATCGCGCTCGCGGTGGCGGTCGGTACGACGTTGATCGCGGCCGTCGCCGGATCTCTGGCCGCCTTCTTCGGTGGCTGGGTGGAGAAGGCCACGATGGGCGTGATCTACCTGCTGCTGGTGGTGCCGAGTTTCCTCATCCTCGCGATGACGGCCAACGCCACCGGCGGCGACTGGCGGTGGATCATCGTCGCGCTCATCGTTTTCGGTTGGATGATGCTCGCCCGGGTGGTGCACTCGCTGGCCGTGTCGTTGCGCGAGCGCGAGTTCGTCATCGCCGCGCGCTACATGGGGGAGCGGCCGTGGACGATCATCGCCCGCCACATCATCCCGAACCTGTCGTCGTTGCTCGTCATCAACTTCGCGCTCGCCGTCGTTGGCACGGTCCTCACTGAGACGGGGCTCTCGTTCCTCGGGTTGGGCGTGAAGATCCCCGACGTGTCGCTGGGTTCGCTGCTGCAGTCCGGCGTCGGCACGATCGTCGCGTCCCCGTGGCTGTTCTACTTCCCGGCCGCGGTGCTCACGCTGCTCACCGTGTCGATGACGCTGATGGCCGACGGTCTGCGCGATGCGCTGGACCCGAACGCCGCCAACCCGACGGTCACCGAACCGGTCGAAGTCGCCGGCGCCGAGCCGGGGGGTGGGCGATGAGCGAACCGTTGTTGGAGGTCGCCGACCTCCGAGTCGCATTCGGGTCGGAGGCCGGTCGGGTCGACGCGGTCAGCGGACTCGGGTTCACCGTCGGACGTGGGGAGACCGTTGCGATCGTCGGTGAATCGGGGTCGGGCAAATCTGCGTCGGCGCTGGCGATCATGGGCCTGTTGCCCGAGTCCGCGATCGTCACCGGTTCGGCGCGGCTGAATGGCCGTGAGCTGATCGGCGTCGACGACAACGACCTCTCCGAGATCCGTGGCAACGAGATCGCAATGATCTTCCAGGACCCGTTGTCGTCATTGACGCCGGTGTTCACCGTCGGCGCGCAGATCGTTGAAGCGCTGCAGGTGCATCGATCGATGGGCAAGGCGGCGGCGCGCGCGAGGGCCGTCGAACTGCTCGATGCCGTCGGGATTCCCGATCCGCGCGTCCGCGCGAACTCCTATCCCCATCAACTGTCGGGCGGCCAGCGTCAGCGCGTGATGATCGCGATGGCGATCGCCAACGAACCCGATCTCATCATCGCCGACGAGCCCACGACCGCCCTCGACGTGACCGTCGCCGCCCAGGTCCTCGCGCTATTGACGACGCTGCAGCACGAGACCGACGCCGGGCTTGTCCTCATCACCCACGATTTCGGCGTGGTCGCCCGGCTCGCCGACGACGTGGTCGTCATGCATGGCGGGCGGGCGGTCGAGCACGCGCCGGTGGAGGAGATCTTCGACCATCCGCGTGACCCCTACACTGTGCGACTGCTCGACGCGGTTCCCCGGATCGACGGTCCGATGCGCGGTTCCGCTCCGAACGACGACCGCGGGCCGGTGCTGTCTGTCACTGACCTCACCAAAACGTTTGCGGTCACCTCGCGCTTCCTGCGACGTCGGACCGGCGAGGTCCAGGCCGTCAAGGGTGTCTCCTTCGACCTGCAAGCCGGGCAAACGCTGGCCATCGTCGGCGAATCCGGCAGCGGCAAGTCGACGACGCTGCACGAGATCATGGGATTCAGCCAGCCGCCGGGGGTGGTCCGGATTGGACAACGGGCCCACTCGGCGGGGGGACAGGGCCCACTCGGCGAGAATGAGGGCCCACTCGGCGGAATAGCGGTGGATCCGGCGACCCTGCGTGGGCGGGCCGCGCGCGCCCTGCGCCAACAGATCTCGATGGTCTTCCAGGACCCCGCCGGGGCGCTGGACCCGCGGATGACCGCGCGCGACGTCGTCGCCGAGCCGCTGCGCGTCGCCGGACGCTCCCGGGATGAGGCGTATACGCGCGTCGCGGAGCTCTTCTCCCAGGTCGGCCTTGACCCCGAGCATGGCCAACGCTTCCCGCGCGCCTTCTCCGGGGGGCAGCGCCAGCGCCTAGCGATCGCCCGTGCGCTGGCCACCGAGCCCGCGGTGATCGCCCTCGATGAACCGCTGTCGGCGCTCGACGTGTCCATCCAGGCCGACATTCTCGACCTCCTGATGCAGGTGCAGGAGGAGACCGGCGTCGCCTATCTCCTCGTCGCGCACGACCTAGCGGTCGTGCGGCGCATCGCCCATCGCGTTGCTGTGATGAAATCGGGCGAGATCGTCGAGATCGGCACTGTTGCCGACATCTTCGATCGCCCGGAGCATCCGTATACCCGGTCGTTGATCGCCGCCGTACCGCCGCTGGATCCGCGCCGGGCCCGAATCGAGGTGGCGACATGAGCGGGCTGGGACGTAAGGGGTGGGGTATCCGGACTGCGCGTCTGTCCGCGGCGATACTCGCCGTCGGCGCAATGGTCACCGGATGCGGCGTCGACCTGTCGGCGAGCAGCTCCTTCGAACCGGGTCAGGCGCAACTCAACCCGCAGCCACGGGAGAACCTGCGCGACGGCGGCACCCTCACGACGGCCCTGACCGAAGTCACCCCGCAGTGGAACGCGTTCCAGGCCGACGGCACTGCGTACACGCTGTCGCTGTGGCGCTGGTACAACCCGGTGCTCGCCTTCTTCACCCCCGACGGGGTGTACTCCTTCAACCGCGACTATCTGACCGACGTGAAAAAGGCGGTCGACGGCGGTAAGACGGTGGTCACCTACACGATCAACCCACGCGCGACCTACAACGACGGTATGCCCATCGACTGGCGGGCTTTCGAAAACACGTGGCGTGTGAGCCGTGGCACGGACCCGGCGTTCGTCGCCAGCAGCACCG
>CAZVVS010000538.1:0-3332 GCA_964630585.1 uncultured Gordonia sp. | reverse complement strand
GATGGTGATGGCTCGCTCGGCGAGCTCGGCGGCGCGGGCGAGGATCTCCTCTCGTCCCCACCGTGGTCGCTCGACGAGGTCCTTGTTGAGCGACAGGCGGCTGTCGCCGTAGATCTGCTGCTTGCGCTCGAAGGGCAGGTTGCTCAGCTCGGAGTTGTACGCCGACAGCGTCAGGTTGCCGAGGGTGTGCACGAGCTCCCGGTGAACCGCCTCGGCGTCATCGGCGGCCTCGGTGAGCTCGGTGATCCACTCGGCCGAGAGGCTCTGAGGAAGGATGTGCTCAACAGAGAGGCTAAGGGTCGACATCTCAGCCAGCTCCTTGTGTCCATAGGACTCCTCGAGACGCTCCAGCACCATGCGACGCTGCTCGGCACGGCCGTAGTAGTAGAAGGGCCGGGACACCGCGGCGGTTCGGATCTCGTCGTCCGAAGCCCAGAACTTCCGCTCTGTTGAGAGCTGGTAGCGCACTGCGTCGATCAATGGTGGATCCATCTGGCGGAGCTGACCCACGATCTGCACAAAGATCCGGTTGAGGTTCTTGGTGGAGACACCGACGACCAGGCGCCGGACGAGGAAGCTCTCGAGGTTGAGCAGGATCTCGGCCATCTCGTCGACATCGAGGCGACCGTCTTCCCGCAGCTCGTACAGGTACATGACCAGCGGATGAGCCGTGGTGGCCCGCCAGCGTGAGAGGAACTGCAAACCTCGCCGCACACCTGGATGCTCCTCCTCGTCCGGCAGGAGGATCCGCTTGTAGTGCCGGGCGCGAACAGCCAAGTCCCGGATCTGGACCTCGATCTCGGCCTCGTCGTGCTCGATCGGCTGCAGCCGAGCCTGCTGGGCCCGGTAGACGTCGTCGTCGCGGACATCGATCCCACGACGACGCAGGTCCACGCGTGCGAGACCTTCGAGGTTGTCGGCGCCGAGAAGCTCCTGCATCGGCCGCCAGACCTCCTCGTACACGACCTTGTCCCGAGTCGGCAGCAGCATGAACATGTAGTTGCGCAGCAGGTCGGCCTGGGTGAGGCCGACGCCAGTCGCGTTCAGCGACTCGAAGATGCGATGGACGTTGTCGCCGTGTTGGGCCGTGATGTCGACGATCGCCAGCTTCGACACGATGACCGACTCGAGGAGAGCAAGATCGAGAGGCTCGTCGTCGGGGCCAGGCAACGCCATCTGGACTTCGAAGAAGCGATACGCCTTCGAGATCAGGCCCTTCCCCGCCCCGGCGTGATCCGCCTTGATGCACGCGAAGTACTCCTGTCGGTCGTCCTCCGTCGGGACGAACTTCCATCGGTCCCACGTCTCCTTCGCGTACTGGTTGACCAGGTACTGGTTCGTGATCCGGTCGAAGGCCGACGAGTCCTCCGCAGCAGCTGCATCGCGGAGCGCGCACAGCGCAAGGGTGAGCGTCGTCAGCCGCTGCTGTCCGTCGACGACGAGGTAGGCGGGAAGCGTGGCCGGCGCCGGCGTCGGAGCCAGGACGAAGCTGCCGATGAAGTGTCCCTCCTGGCCGTTGACCGATGGAGCCCCCGGCCGACTGAGCTCGTACTGAGCGAGGATGTCGCGCCACAGCTGGGCGTGGTCGCGCTCCTTCCAGGTGTAGGTCCGCTGGAAGAGCGGCACGCGGAACTGCTTCGGCCCGCCGACCAGTTCTTGAAGGGTGGTCTCGGTGACGCGCACTCATCACTCCTGGTCCGGGAACACGAACGTCGTCAAGGTGTCCTTCGCTCGGCTGAAGGGGATCCGGAAGAGCCGGTATCGATTGTACGCCGACTGGCCGCTCCCCTCGAAGCCAGCGTTGATGTAGTCGTACAGCCGACGGCCGAGCAGCATCAGCACGTGCTGGTACTCGAGTCCTTTGACCGACTCAAGTTCGTCGGTTGAGCGACGGTGACTTGCAACCGCATCGATGCGCCCCAGCCAGCGTGGATCAATGGCGGCACCAGGATCGGTGATGACGAGAAGTGGTGGCCAATGGTTCCAGAGCCGACCTTGGCGGCGGAGAAGATACAGGGACCGCCAATACCCGTCCCAGTCGCTCCACGACGGGTCGACCATCGTCCGGACCGCACCCGACGGGTTGACGAAGGTCAGATCGTTGGCGCGCCTTGTCAGGTCGGCGCGCTCGGTGGCATGCATGTCCTTCTTGTCCTGCCGCAGGAAGGGAGATGACGCTGCGACGACATCGGCCACGTGCTTGGCCGCCCGGCCGACCACCTCCTTCTGCCGGTAGCACGACTGGAACCAGGCAGCTCGTGCGTCAGCCTGGGTCAGCCACTGTTCGAGATCTGCATCAGTCACCGCCTGAGCCATCTGCAGAGGATCGAAGCCGAAGATGACGGAAGCTCGTGGGTAAGTCGCAAGGATCTGCTCCAGCACGCCGAGCGATTGGGGATCGTCCACAAGCACGACGTCGGGCGCGAAGAGGGAATCCTCGCCGCTCATTAGCGCGATCGGGTCGGAGCCGATGGCGAACGGGCCGAGGTCCCAGCCGGTCGAGTTCTCGATCTGGTTCAGCACCGAGGTCGGGGCTGCGATCGCGACATCGAGAGCGGCGCCGCCTGCTTCAAGCGTCGCTAGCTGCTTGAGCAACCACACGAGGATGGTCGTCTTTCCTGTCCCAGGCCCGCCGAAGAGGCCCGCCACCACGCCGTCGCCAGCGAGGTACGCGTCCTCGACAGCGCACAGCAGGGCTTCCGCCGTGGCGTGCTGTTCGGCGTCGAGCCAGTAGGCCCAATCGGCGGAGCTCTCGTTGGCATAGTCGACGAAACCCTCGTCTGCGTCCGCCGGGAACAACCGGATGGGCCGATCGGGAAGGAACTGGGGCGGGAGCGGAAGGGTCTCTTCCGGGTAGGGAGGCTTGGCGCGCGTCACCTGATCGATCAGCGAATGATCGCCCATCCGCCACAGGACGAGGTCGCCGTCATCAAGTGCAAGCAGACGTGGCCCACCCGCGAGGTCGATCTCCAGCACTCGGCGGGCGAGACCGGCGACTCTGTCGTAGAGGCGCCGCCATCCACCAGGGTCCGACTCGGCGCGGCGGAGGAGATCCTTGATCGCTCCCTCGGCCAAGCTCTGCAAAGGGACGCCCGCCTTCCGATAGTCGCGCAGGAAGGTCGGTGCGACGCTGATCGTGAGTCACTCCTGATTCCCGGTATCTACGCCGATGCCTTGGAGGGACTCGGCTAGTTCGGTGAACTCGGCGAGGGCGGCCTGGAGGTCTTCGACGATCTCGGCTGCGATCACGCCGGGGGCGGGGAGGTTGTCGGTGTCCTCGAGGCTCTCGTCGCGCAGCCAGAAGATGTCGAGGCTGGCCTTGTCCCTCGCCA
>CAZVVS010000537.1:0-3339 GCA_964630585.1 uncultured Gordonia sp. | reverse complement strand
TCCCGCCCGGCGACCACCGAGAGCCGCTCGAGCACGGCGAGCAGGTGCCAGCCACGGTCGTCGCCGCCGAACGAGTGGACCTCGTCGACGACCACGCAGCGCAGCCCGGCGAAGAAACCCCGGTGGTCCCGCCGGGTCGACATGAGGACCGCTTCCAGCGACTCAGGGGTGGTGAGCAGGATCTCCGGCGGGTCCTCGAAGATGCGGCCCCGCGCCGACCCGCCGATGTCACCGTGCCACAGCCCGGCGCGTAGGCCGACGAACCCGGCGTAACGCTCCAACCGAGGATGCAGGTTGTTGAGCAGCGCCCGGAGGGGGCACACGTACAGCACGGACAGGCCCCGCCAGCCCTCGGTGGCGATCTGCGAGAGGAGCGGGAACACCGCGGCCTCGGTCTTGCCGCCGGCAGTCGGCGCCAACGCGAGGACGTGCTCGCCGGCGAGGATGGGCTCGATGGCTTGCTCCTGGAGCGGGCGCAGACCCCGCCACCCGAGCGAGTTCACGACGTGGTGCTGGATGCCGGGGTGAAGGTGGTCGAAGCTGCTCACGCCGTGAGCATTGTCCATACGGACATCTGCCGGAGATGTCTGGCGCCAAGCTGGTGAGTTTCGTCTCCTCGTCGCGCTGAGCGACCGAAGACTCTGATCGTCAATCGGCCACGCAGAAGATCTACGGTCTCCCTTGGTAGCGCCATCCGGGAGGGAGTGCGAGGAGCGCACGTGACACCGAAGATCGAAGGATTTGAGAACCTCGAGCTCTTCGGTCGAGGCGGTTTCGGTGTCGTCTATCGCGCCTGGCAGCCCGAGTTCGGACGGCCGGTGGCGTTGAAGGTGCTGGCTGCTTCGGTGGACGAGGCCGCACAGCGTCGTGCTGCGAGTGAAGCGCTCGCCATGGGGTCACTTTCAGGTCACCCGAACATTGTTGCCATCCACTCCTCCGGGACCACCTCGGATGGTGAGCCCTACTTCGTCATGCCCTGGCTCGCAGCAGGGTCTCTCGGTGACCGGATCGAAACGAGGGGTCCGCACCCATGGGACGAGGTGGTCCCGTGGACCATCAAGCTCGCTGGCGCCCTCCAGACTGCTCATGCCAGCGGGATCCTTCATCGGGATGTGAAGCCGGACAACGTGCTGTTCTCCGACTTCGGCGAGCCTCAGCTCGCGGACTTCGGAATCGCACGGATAACGGGCGCCGGAGAGACCAGCGGAGAACTAGTCACGACAACAATTCTCTACGCTGCACCCGAGATCCTCGCTGGGGCACCGCCCTCGGCATCGGCAGACGTTTATGCCCTCGCAGCTACGGCATATGCAGCAGTTGTTGGTCGACCGGCATTCACACCTCAGCCAGAGGAGCCGCTCGCCTCGACGATCGCAAGAGTCGCGAGCCAACCGCTGCCCCGGCCCCCGGACGTGTTCCCCGATCCGATCTGGGCCGTCCTCAGCCGTGCGATGGCGAAAGAGACGGAGGACCGGCCGGCCTCGGCATCTGAGTTCGGGGGCGCACTTCAACGGGCCCAACGGATGTGTGGCCAGCCGATCTCCGCTATGACCGTTCCTCGCTCCGGCCCATCGAGCGGTCTGGACACCGTCGTCACGGAGGCTGAACTCCCGCCGCGGTCCGTACAAACGGTCACCCTCGCTGAGGGAGGCCAGCTGCCGCTCTCGCCCGGTCACGCCCAAGGCGGTCGACGAAAGTGGCCGGTCGCGGCGCTGGGTGTGGCGGCCCTCCTGCTCGCCGCCGGCGGGGCCGCCTACCTTCTCCTGCGTTCTGATCGTTCGCCGTCGGCAACCGTCCTTCCGACCACGACGATCGCCCGGCCTATCCCGCCCACTGGCGCTACCACCTCGACCACCTCCAAGCCGACGACAACAACTGCGCCAACCACCACGACCTCAAGTCCGCCGGAGTCCCAGCTGATATCGGAGTTCGCCGATCCTGATCCCTCTCACTGGGCACCCTCCTCGGCGCAACCCGAGGAGACGTTTCAACAGCGAGTCTTCAACCCCAATCCCATACTCACGGACTACCCGGTGAACATGAATGGCTGTGGCATCTACCAAACCGAGGTGCACTGGCGTTCGCTCAGGGGTGACGTGAGGCCAGCTATAGCCGGCTTCTGGCAGCCTCAGATGGGCGGTACTGCCGAAATTCAGGCGGTCGGCGATCCAGCGTCCGAGGGCACGATGACGATGACGAACTGCGAGCAGCCAGCCTTCATCCCGCTCGAGCCGTCGACACTGGCGGACGTGATTGTCCGCGCCACGTTCCTCGAGCCGGCGATCTGACGGATGGCTGGCGTTCACTGACGTCGACGGCGGGTCTCGACCAGACTGCTTGCCTGACCCGACAGACTCTACGGGCGCTCAGTCGGCTTCCAGGTCGATGTCGATGTCGTCGGCGGTGAGGCCCGAGGCGGCGTTGCGCTCCACGTCGGAGAGCTCTTCGACGCCGACGGTGAGCTGGTAGTCGACTCTGGGGTCGAAGTCGGGGAACTGGTCGACCCGGTCGAGGACGTCGCTGACGAGCTTCTTGAGGAACAGGCGGGGGGCGACGCCGACCTTGCCGCCGAGGCTGCCGGTGACCGCCGACGCCAGGGTCGCCACGTAGGCGTCGTCGACTCGGTCGTAGATGCGGGGGGCGGCCGCCTGGTGCTGCGCGTAGACGTCGCGCACTTTGCAGCCGAGCTCGACGAGGCGCTCGCGGTCGAAGCCGTTGAGGCGAATCTGGGTGGCGCGTGGGTTGTCGAAGCGGGCGTCGGTGGTGAAGTCGGTGGCCAGGCGTTGCGCCAGCGGGGCGAGCCGCTGCACGCCTTGGGGGCCGTCGAAGAACGCCGGGGTGCCGGTGATCAGGAGGTAGAGGCCGGGGAAGCGGCCGCCGTCGATCTCGTCGAGCATCTGGCGCAGGGCGTTGAGAGACTTGTCTCGGGCGTCGGAGCGCACCCGTTGCAGGGTCTCAACCTCGTCAATCACCAAGAACAGGCCGCCGTGGCCGCTGTCGCGCAGTATCCGCAGCAGCCCTTGGAGGAACGACAGGGCGCCGGCGTGGTCGATCTCACCCTTGATGCCCGCAGCTCGCTTCACCGAGGCGGCGACGTTGGGCTGGCCGCCGAGCCAGGCGAGGAGGCCGTCGGCGGTGGCCTGGTCGCCGGCGAAGGTGGCGGCCCGGTAGGCCCGCAGCACGGCACCGAAGGTGGGGGCGCGGCGGGCGACCTCGCCGAGACGTTGCTCCATCAGTTCGTTCGCCGCGGCGGCTAGGCCGGCAGTGTCGGACTCGGAAACCGTGCCGGCGGCGAGCACGTCTTCTTCGAGCACGTAGAACCAGCCGTCGACCACCGAC
>CAZVVS010000536.1:0-3360 GCA_964630585.1 uncultured Gordonia sp. | reverse complement strand
TGGCTGGTCCTGGCCGGCGTCGCCACCTTGGCCGCCGACGACCCGCTCGCCCTCGCCGCCGGGCGCCTCGCCCTCGCCGTGGCGTTCTTCGCGGCCGCCACCGACCGCCGCAACCGCATCATCGGTGCGCTGGTGGGGGCCCTGGCCGTCCAGGCCCTGTTCCGTCTCCCGAACTGGGAGCGCCACGGCGTGGCCACGGCGGTGGCCGTCGTCGCCGTGCTGCCGGTCCTGGTCTCGGGCTACCGCAACTGCCGGTCGAAGGTGCGCCGCCGTCTCCTGGTCGGGGCGGTGGCGGTCATCGCCCTGGTGGCCGTGCTGTCCGCGCTGGCCACGGTGGTCACGCTGGGCCAGCGCTCGACCCTCCAGGAGGGCATCGACCAGGCCCGGGCGGGCCTCCGGGCGGCCGAGAACGGTGAGACCCAGCAGGCCCAGGACCTGCTGGCCGATGCCGGGGCGTCCTTCTCCGAGGCCGGCGATGCGTTGGCCGCCCCGTGGCTTCGTCCAGCCTGGGGTGTGCCCGTGCTGGGCCAGAACCTCGAGGCGCTGGCCGTGGCCGCCGACCAGGGCGCGGCGCTGACCACCACGGCGGGGGCGGCGCTGGTGGACGCCGACATCGAGGCCCTGCGCTTCGAGGACGGCGCCCTCGACCTCGATCTCGTCCGCTCGTTCGGTCCGCCCCTGGAGACGTCCTCGGCGGCACTGGAGGTGGCCCTGGACGACCTCGAGGCCGCCAGTTCGCCGTGGCTGCTCCCCCCCGTGGGTGACCGCTACGACGACTTCAGCGCCGAGTTGGCCGACGCCGCGGCCGATGCCGACGTGGCCGTCGCGGGTGTCGAGGTGGCGCCCGCGCTCTTCGGGGGCGAAGGGGACCGGCGCTACGTGGTCCTGTTCACCACGCCGGCGGAGATGCGGGGCCTGGGCGGGTTCATCGGCAACTACGCCGAGTTGACCGCC
Organism: uncultured Gordonia sp.; assembly: GCA_964630585.1. Taxonomy (GTDB): domain Bacteria; phylum Actinomycetota; class Actinomycetes; order Mycobacteriales; family Mycobacteriaceae; genus Gordonia. The sequence goes on along the minus strand of CAZVVS010000536.1, from coordinate 2,406 downwards.
GTGGACGGCGACGTCGAGCTGACCCGCTCGGGTCGCTACGCCGATCTGGCACCCCTGCCGGGCGAACCGTCCTATGCCATCAGCGGTCCTGCCGACTACCTGGCGCGGTGGGGTCGCTTCGACATGGGGACTTACATCCAGGACACCACCGCGTCACCGGACTTCCCGTCGGTGGCCCAGGTGTGGGCGGAGCTCTACCCCCAGACCCGGGGCGGTCAGCCGATCGACGGGGTGATCGTGGTGGACCCCTACGCCCTGGCGGCGCTCATGACCTTCACCGGGCCCATCACCGTGCCGGGCTATGACGTGCCCCTCACCGCGGAGAACGCGGCGGACGTGTTGTTGCGCGAGCAGTACCTCACCTTCGAACAGGACAACGAGGAGCGAAAGGACTTCCTCGACGACGTCACCCGCCTCACCTTCGAGGCGCTCACCACCGGGGATCTCCCCGGGCCCCGGGAGGTGACCGAGGTCCTCGGTCCGATGGTGGCCCAGGGCCGGCTGCTGGTGAACAGCGTCGCCCCCGACGAGCAGGACTTCTTCACCCGGGTCGACCTCGACGGCGCCCTGCCCCCGGTCGACGGCGACTTCCTGTCGGTGACCACCCAGAACTCGGGCAACAACAAGATCGACATCTTCCTGCACCGCACCATCCGCTATGACGTGGCCTATGACCCCGACGCGGGTCGGGTGCAGGGGGAGGTCACCGTGACCCTGCGCAACGACGCCCCAGCATCGGGCCTGCCTGCCCTTGTCATCGGCAACCGTGACCCCGCCCGCATCCCGATCGGCGCGAACCTCATGTACCTCACCGTCTACACCCCGTGGGACCTGGTCGAGGCCAACCTCGCTGACCAGCCGTTGCGCGTCGAGCAGGCCGAGGAGCTCGGCCGCCGGGCCTACGGCGTCTTCGTCCAGGTGCCCCCGGGCGGCATCCGCACCGTGACCTTCGTGCTCGAGGGTGCCGGTGACCCCTCCTATGACTACCGGCTGACCTTCGCCCCCCAACCGCTGGTCACCCCTGACGACCTCACGGTCAACGTCGTGGGCGATGACGGCTGGGAGGTGTGCGGCACTGAGGGCCTGGAGCTCGAAGGCGACACGGCCACGCTCGCCCTCCAACCCCAGGAGGATCTGACCGTCGCCGCCGAGTTCTGCCCGACCTGAGGCACCGGGCGGGCCAAAGGCTTGTGTTACTCGTCCGAGAGCCGATAGGGTACCGATACGGCCACAGGAGGCGGAATCATGAAGAAGACGTTGGTAGCGGTGCTGTTCTCGCTGATCGCGGTGCTGGCTGTCGCCGGTACGGCCTCCGCCCAGACCGTGGACGATCCCACGCGGGTCTACTGCCCGGCGACCGCCACTCGGCCGGCGTTCTACTCCGACACGGGCGTCTGCCCCACCGATGTCGTCCGGCCTCCCGATGACGGTGGCAACGCGGCGGGCGAGCTGCCCCGCACCGGCTCGGACAGCCTGCCCCTGGCCAAGATGGCCATCGTGCTGATCGGCGTCGGCGGCGGGCTCACGCTCGTGGCCAGCCGCAAGCGCACGCAGCCCGTCTCCTCCTGACGCAGCGGTAGCGAACGAGAAGAAGAACTCCCCGGCACGCTGTGCCGGGGAGTTCTCGCGTTCGGGTTCGGTCCGGAGGTGCGTCCGTCCGTTCAGAGCCGCTCGATATGAAGCGCGGCGGGCAGGCAGTTCCTCGTGTCGAGCACGTAGGGACTCTCCGCCACGACGGCATCGAGGTCGAACGCGTCGTGGTCGACCAGCAAGACGACGGCATGGCCGAGCCGAGTTCGGTGCGATCGGCGTCGACCAGGGCCACGCCCGCTGGAGCCTCGTTCTCGCCGATGTGCGGATCGGCGAGCCTGAGTTCAGCACCCATGGTGAGGAGTCGGCGGGCAATCACCGATGACGGTGATTCGCGGATGTCGCCGGTGTTCTTCTTGTAGGAAAGACCGAGGAGGAGGACCCGCCGTCCGCGAAGGGCGAGGCCGCGCTCATTGAGCGCCATCATCAAGCGCAGGACAACGTAGTCCGGCATGTGCTCGTTGATGTCATTGGCCAGCTCAACGAAGCGAAAGGCGTGGCCCAGGGAGCGCCGAACCTGCCACGAGAGGTACGAAGGGTCGATCGGGAGGCAATGGCCGCCGACGCCGGGCCCGGGGGTGAACTTCATGAAGCCGAACGGCTTGGTGGCGGCGGCGTCGATGGCCTCCCACACGTCGATGCCGAGGTCGTTGGCGAACATGGCCAACTCGTTCACGAGGGCGATGTTCACATGCCGGAACGTGTTCTCGACCAACTTGGGCGGGCTGCATCACCGTCTCGTCGAAGCCGACCATCTCAGCCGGCCCCACCCGAGCCGGGTCCGCCACCCGCTGGGAGCCGAGCCGGGCGATGGCG
>CAZVVS010000535.1:0-3363 GCA_964630585.1 uncultured Gordonia sp. | reverse complement strand
GCAGCAGTACCGTCAAGCGTCATAACCCGTGTCCGGCCCACGGGGAGATGCCCAGATCGCCGTCGCTCAGCTTCCGGCACGGGCGGCGGCTTGGGTGGTTCGAGCCAGTCGGGACGGGCCTCACGGGGCGATGATCGTCGTCGCTCCGCATCTTCGCGGAGGATCCCCGCGACTCGAGAGTCAATGCTGGGCGGCGTCTTGGGACCTCCCTCTCCTCCGTGCAGCACCCGCTCTGCCTGCTCGAGACTGAAACCCGTCTGACTGGCCAGGTTCTCGATCTCGCGCTGTCTATTGGCCTCCCGTCGCTGCTCTTCGTCCTTCCCCCTCTTGCTCCGATAATCCTCATACCACGCCAAGGCAGGAATCGAGGCGGCGACAATCACGCCGACTCCGGCGACAACGAGGAGCGCTACGGCGTTCTGATCGACCCAGCTCAGCGCAGCGGCAACGAGCCAGACAACGCCAGCGACCACACCCACAACTAGCGCAAGAACGATCCCGATGCCGACGAGGACTCCGGCGCAGCCATCGTCTTCTTCTGTGACTATGTACCGAGGTGACATGCGGCTAACCCCTCCACGACGATCGGTGCGGTGTCGAACTCAAGTATCGACCAACCTCTAGCACACAAGTTGGCGTGACTCGTCGAGGCCCCCAAGGGATCACTCGAACATCGGTGAATTCTGAGTGCCCCGATCCCATCATCGTGACGATCGGCAGTGAGTCCTCGACTACCACCATCGGATCGACTCCACGAAGCACGCCGGAATCGACCCGCAGATGTGAGAGGCGGGCGCGCCGGCCTCAGTTGTTGGGGCAGCGCCCGGACCCGCCGCAGTGGCGACACGACACCGCCCAGGGCGCCGAGAAGTAGCCCTTCCCGTCACAGTTACGGCAGGTCCGAGAGCCACCGCAGGTCGAGCATCCCCTCGCTGCGAAGGTCTCGCCGGTGAGCGAGCTGAGGTCCCGGCGGCCTTCGTCGTCACGGGTGCGCTCGCTGATCACCCCGTCGCGGCCCACCACCAGCGAGGTGGCTGACGTGCGACCCTCCTGAGCCGCCTTCACCTGCGCAGCGATCGCATCCAGACCGGTCTTCTTCATGGTCCCAACTCCTTGACGTTGTGCTCTTGGTCCACTGGGCACTGACGGAGGAGTCGGCCGCTGACCGGGCACGGCTCGAATGCGCCCGCTGGGCGACGTGTGACCTGGGCGGCGATGTCATCGAGGCCGAGCTCCTCGGCGCACGTGAGGGTGGTTGCTCCATGTGGTCGTTCGAGGGAGGGGAAGCGGTCATGTCGACCAGGCGACCAGGCACACCAGGACGATGACCGCTACGACCGTGAGGCAGACGACAGCGATCACCGCCACGATGTTGAGTGCGATCACGGCGATCATGACGAGCAGGGGGAACGATGCGACCAGCCCAGTCGTGAAGACGCCGAACACGGCGTAGTGCCCGAGGCGGCTGGCACGCCGAAACGCTCTGGTTTGCCACGCCACCCCAGCGGCGGCAGCGGTTGCGGCCCCGACGGCAGCGACGAGCGCGGCACCCATAACACCCGGCGGGTAGAAGGCGCTCACCGCCGACCGCGCCAGCAGCACGGATGGCGAGGCCTCTTCGGAGCCCGGATGCGATTGCAGTGCCCACCATCGCGAGACGAACGCGACGACAAGCAACCCCAAGCCGACCCAGGCGCCGATCCGCAACCGTGGATCCACCTCAACGGGCAGCCGCTCGTGGTCGACGGAGCGGGCGACGAGATCGCTAAGGCTCACCGGCTCCCATGCACGTGCGCCGCCGGTGGGGTTCACCAGTGCCACTCGGCGATCAGGAAGAACGCTGCCGTGTCGCCCGGGGTGACAGACCCGTCGGCGGTCACGACGCCGATCACCATCGGATCGAGCAGCACGAACGGGGCTGCAGCCATCGCGCCGGCTGCTCGGCCGGCGCTCCCCGAGAGCCGCAACGATCGGCGGGCCGCACGGCCGACCTTCTCCACCGTTCCACCGAGCCGGGCAGAGACCTGCTGGCTGCGGCGTTCGGGTGGAGCAGCGCCGACGAGGTCGCGGGCCGCCGCCGGGGTGAGCGCCTCGAGACCGTGCCCCTCGGCGCCTCGCACCAGGCCGCTGGCCGAGCCCGCCACCTCGTGGACCAGGTACACAGCAGGGAAGTCGACCCCCGCAGCTACCAGCCGGCGGAGACGGTCGCGCACATCGGCGGGGATGGGAAGCGGTCCGTCGGCGATCATCGGGTCGACGTCCGCGGGAGCGATCACCCAGTCCGAGGCCGACCCCCGATACGCAAGGGTGTCGGCGAAGACACGTGCGACCCCCAGGTATCGGAGCGGCGCTCCGGCCCCGACCGCCCGGTCCAAGATGATCCCCGCCCGTCGGGCCAACACCGGGAGCCGGTCGATCGCTGCGGGGTCGAGCACCAGAGGCAGAGGCAGAATCGGGACGGCGGCCGACGCCCTCGGAGGGCATGGAGGGCTCCCTGTGCCCGTCTCCGTCTTCGGCAACCGGCCCACCTCGGACGGTGAAGGCGAGGGCCCCTGACTGGTCAGCACTGGTCCTCGTTGAACTCGCCGAGGATCGGACGCGCCGGTCGTGGCCGCCAAGTCCTCAAGCCTGCTGTTCGCCATCATCTCCACTCCTTCCTGTCTCGACCAGAACCCCTGCCGCCAACGACGGAGGAGCTGGTATCTGGGATCTCAAGGACGGGGGCGCCGGCCTCAGTTGTTGGGGCAGCGCCCGGACCCGCCGCAGTGGCGACACGACACCGCCCAGGGCGCCGAGAAGTAGCCCTTCCCGTCACAGTTACGGCAGGTCCGAGAGCCACCGCAGGTCGAGCATCCCCTCGCTGCGAAGGTCTCGCCGGTGAGCGAGCTGAGGTCCCGGCGGCCTTCGTCGTCACGGGTGCGCTCGCTGATCACCCCGTCGCGGCCCACCACCAGCGAGGTGGCTGACGTGCGACCCTCCTGAGCCGCCTTCACCTGCGCAGCGATCGCATCCAGACCGGTCTTCTTCATGGCTCCAACTCCTTGATTTCGTGGTCTTGCTCCGCCAAGCACTGACGGAGGAGTCGGCCCCGCCGGCCACGAAAGCAGGACAAGGCGAACTCGTCGTCTTGATCCGCCAGGCAGTGACAGAGAGAGCAGGGATGAGGAAAACGGCCACGCCGCCTCCACAGAAGCCCTCGCCGTCGTACAGCAATCGAAGTCGCTCGTCGATGAGGCGAGGTAGCGGCTCGGTCACGCATCCGAACGTCATTCGGGAACGGGAACTCGTCCAACGGCGTTGCGCGCCCCGGGGCGGGGCATGTGTGACATACGTTTGACACGGGGCCGGTCGGCGGCCCTGAAC
>CAZVVS010000534.1:0-3372 GCA_964630585.1 uncultured Gordonia sp. | reverse complement strand
GTCGGCCGTGTCCAGCAACACACTCTGCTTCCCGTGGTCGATCATGACGATCTCGCCGACTGTGCCGTTGCGGATCTTGCGCTGGTGGTCGTTGCGGAGGCAGACAACGGTGTCGCCGACCTGGAACGGCCGCTCGTTGACGACGAGGGTCTCGCCCTGGAGCCGGTGCGCATCGGCGAGGTGCGATCGGGCACGCCGGTTGAGGTCGTCCACGTCGACGTTGCGGTGCGCCATCATCAGCGCGTCCTCATCCGACTGGCGGTGCCGCCACCAGTCGTCGGCCATGGCCTGGCGCACGACGTCAGCGTTGGTGCCGGTGACGGCGGACCCATGGCGGGCGAGATGGCCGATCGCCTTCTCGACGCGCATGGCCCGGTAGTCGTCGAGCGCCTCGCGCTGCCACGACACCTGCTGTCGCCGGTTCTCGGTGAGCGTGACGATCGGGTGCTGCCGTTCGAGCGTCCGGAGCACACCGCCAGCGTCGATCTCGGGCAGTTGCTTCGTGTCACCAGCGAGAACGACCTTCGCCCCCGCCTCCGTCGCCTGGTCGATCAGCGGCGCGATCGCTCGGGTTCCGACCATGCCCGCCTCGTCGACGACAAGGACCGTGTTGGCGTCGAACCATTCGTGCCGACGGCGCAGGTCGATGTCGAGCATCGCGATGGTGGTCGACGGGATCCCGGAGCCGGACTGGAGCTGGTGTGCCGCGGCCGCCGAGAGTGCGCAGCCGATGACGCGATGGCCCGAGCGTTGCCATGCTTCCTTGGCGGCATCGAGGCTGAAGGTCTTGCCGGTCCCCGGGCCGGCGATCACGACATCCACGGCGTTGCCTGACATGACGATGGCGCCGACGGCAGAACGCTGCTCCTCGCTCATCGACGGGCGCGTGTCGAGGGCTCGGAACAGGGCGCTCCGGGTGGCGGTAGGCGCTCCGGCGTCGAGACCGTCGTGACACTGCCGGAGGACTCGTGCTTCGAGCGCAAGGAGTTCGGCGGTCGAGTACCGGGCACCGCATCGCTCGGTATCGGCGAGCGCCACGACCTCGGGCTGCTTGAGGTAGGCGTCAGCGAGATCAAGCACCCTTGAAGCGGCGACGCCTGGTGGAAGTTCGTTGAAGAGCCGGCAGATCACGTGGCGGCGGTCGAAGGTCGACGCTCGCTCGGTCAGGCCCTGGGGAGACGACAACAGTTCGAACACGCGAGTTGTCACGTCAGTGTCAACGATCGGCGGATCGAACGTGGCGAGTACTGCGCCCAGGTCGACGTCGGTCCAGCCGAGGCCAGCCGCTTCGGCTCGCCACCGAGCGGTGAGGTCCGACATGTGCTCGGGTGCCGTGGTCTTTGCACGACGGGTTTCGAGCGTCGACACCTGCGCGGCCTTCGCGGAGGTGAGTCCCCACTCGGCGAGCTTCGCCTCGATCTGCTCGCGCCGCTTCGAGAACTGCTTGATCAGCTCGGGGCTGACGCCGTCGATGTCGGCGAGCCCGTTCTCGATGTCGCCCCATCCGACGCCGAGCCGCGCGGTCAACTCGTGACGGAGTTGGGCCGAGTAGATGTAGCCGGCCGTCTTGGCGTGGTCGTAGAGGCCGGTGGCGTCGATGGTGCGCCACTTGCCGTCGGCGGCGAGTACCGAGTTGGCGACGAGGACGTGGGTGTGGAGCAGCGGGTCGCCGTCGCGAGAGGTGCGGTGGCGGAAGCCGGCTGCGATGAATCCCGATGCCTCGACGCGGTGGACGCCATTGCGCCCGGTGCGGGTGAAGGCGGCGACCTCTTCGAGGTAGTCGACGGCGGTCGTGATCGCTGCCTCATGGGCGGCAACGACCTGCTCGCCGACCAGTGGCTCGGACAGGCCCCAGAGGATCGAGACGGACTTCGGCGCACGGAAGGTCAGGTCCCAACCGGGAACCTTCCGGTTCTTGGCGTGGTGGAGGTGCTCCCCGGTGCTCGGGTCGTGGCCGGCGAGCACGGCACGCAAGTGTTCAGGGCTGACCACGCCGTCGAGTCCGAGTTGGTCAGCCGTAGCCAGCCAGTAGCCCGGCGCTTCTCCGGCACCGACGTAGTAGTCCTCGACGCCCGAGACGACCTGGTCGAGGTAGTAGCTCTCGGCACCGTGGCCGAGCCGGTGAAGGTTCAGCACGAGTCACTGTCCAACACGGCGTCCGGTGCGCTGTCCTGTTCGTCGTCCGGTTTGTCGTCGCCTCCGCGAGCGATGCGCGATCCGTCGTCGTGTCCGTCGCGTCTGAACATCGAAGTGGACAGACCGGCGCCAGCCCCTCTCGGCATCAGTGATGCAAGTCTGTGAACCTCATTCGTCGCCTCGTCGTGTTCCATGACGGCCGACTCAGTCGCGGGTCGCTGAGGCGCGACCGTCGAGCAATTCGTCAAGTGCTCGACGCGGGATCACGACGCGACGGCCGAGCGTGATCGACGGCAGTTCGCCGGATCGGACGCAGTCGTACGCGTGCGCACGGGAGATCCCGAGCACCTCCGCCGCCTCGGCGACGGAGAGGGTCTGACGGGTGATCGATTCCATGTGAGGCTCCTCGACGATGCGGAGCACCGGGACCACCCCGGCGCGAATCGTCCACCCCTGCTAAGCGCGCGCGATCGCGTCGGGGATCGTTCTGCTCCCGAAGATCTGCAAGTCGCCCCGGAGAAGCGGCGACCGCCGCTAGAGGGCCGGCTCCCTGTCACTGGTCCGGAGCAGAATCAAGTGAGCCCGACGTACTGGAGGTTCAGTGGCAGGTTTCGAACTCGATAAGAACGCGTTGAAGAAGATCGCCGACGAGGCGGTCAAGAAGGTGATGAAGGAGGCACAACCCCACTTCGACCGCCTACACAGGGAGCACAAGGGCAAGCCGATCGCAGAGGTCGAGCCGCACGTCCGGACGATGATTCGCCAGCTGGGTTGGACGGCCGACGCTTCGGACATCCGTTCCTATGCGAAGGCCACGTCGGACGGAGACCGAATCGTCCTAAGGGCCGGCGACATCAAGATGTAGCGCACATCGCTGACGACGGCTCCGATCCATGATCGAAGGATGCGACCGGCTTGTGCAGGTCACGACTACTTGAAGTCGCGAGCGTGCGGAGACGCGTAGATGGCCGCGAGGTCGCTGCCGTCGAAATCGAGCACGGCCTGGCGTACCGATGCGTCGAGGAGGTCGAGCACGCGCACCCTTCCGTCAACCTCGGCGATCGCGTCGGCTCGAACCAACGGCGCCCGGTCAGGCTCACCGTCGGCCGCGACTCCGCCGAAGCGACCGGCGTACTCGGCCAGCGCTCGAAGCTTGGCCCGGCCATCAGCAAGGAATGTGCCGTGTGGATCAACGAGCGACGCCCCGAGCTGTCCGTCATCGCGTCGGGAGACGAT
>CAZVVS010000533.1:0-3381 GCA_964630585.1 uncultured Gordonia sp. | reverse complement strand
CCTTGCGCTGACTACTCGATCCGGAGACCGCTGATCGCCCGCGAGATCACGAGCTCCTGAATCTGCTCGGTCCCCTCGAAGATGTCGTAGATCTGCCCGAATGGTCCAGGCAGCACCACGCAGCCCGTCTGACCTGCTGGTTTCCGGTTCCCGTGCGAGCCCGTACGGCGGCGTTCTCGGCAGTTGTAGGGATGAAGTAGGGATGGATCGACCCAACCGGACAGGCGAGCATCGGGAACCGAGTGGTTGTGGACAGGCGGCCCGCCTGCGACCATGACCAGGTGACCGTGCACGCATCAGACGACACGCTGTCGAGCGGGCCGAGGCACGAGCGCATCGCGCTTCGTGTGCCGCCCGGTGTCGAGCACCCCGAGAACGTGGACCTCGAGCTGATCGCGTCCATAATCGGCGGCGGTGAGCTCACGGCCGAGATCGACGCAGCGAACAACCACGATCCCGATCTCGCGGTGTGAGCGAATCCGACGTCGCTCGTTCCTTCGTGGTCGTCGACGACCAGCTCGCACTCCTCGCCGCGCTCCAGATCCTGCCCGTCTCGCCGGACACCACGATCGTGACGACCTACGGATGGCAACAACGGATCCTCGGGGCGTTCGTCGCACCTCGAGCAACCGAAGGCCAACTTCAACGGATCGCGGCCGGTGCTTCCATGACTGCCGCTGCGGTGATCGAGGCAGTCGGCAGTCCGAAGGAGCAGCACCTCACGATCGCAGATCCGCGAGCCACCGCCGTCGACATCGCCCGGGCGCGAGTGAGCGGCACAAACTCACTCGCTGCGGAAACCATCGCTGCGGCGCAGAGCTACGGCGCCGTCGTCCGAGTCAGCGTCGGCAACTCGACCGGTCACGTCGCTGAGCGAGTCGGCCGAGCGGGTCTCGACCTCGCCGTGTGGGATCCGTTCCCGTCGTCCCCTGCCTGACGACGCCCGCAGCAGGTCCTCGAGCTGTTCACGTCTATACCGACCCCGGCACGACGTCGACGACATCGACCGCGGCGAGCGCGGCAGCGCGCTCCCTCTCGCTCAAGAGACCGGCGAAGGGCGTCATCTGCCGCATGTCATAACCATGGGGACCGGGATCGAGCAACGTCGTTCGCACCGCCGCAGGTCCGCGGTCGAGCACGTCTCGCCACTCCGAGATCCACTGGTTCGAGACGTTGTCTCCCACGACCGTCTCGGCGAGTTGGAGGTTCTCCTCGGCCCGCCGCCGCGCAGCCGGGAAGTCCGCAGCGACGACCGCTGCGGTTGCGGCTGCCAGCGCGAGGCTGCGTCGCTCTCGTCGAGCTCGCTGCGCTGCTCCGCGACCGTTCGGCACGAGCCGAACGTCCACCCGAAAGCCCGCGCGTCGCGCCATCCGGTCGAGCGTCGAGAGCCTCGGCTCCTTCGTGCCACGCTCGTACGCCGCCAACGTCGGGCCCGACGTGCCCGTCACATCAGCAAAGGCGCGCTGGCTCAGCCCGGACTCCTGACGGATCCGCCGAAGCAGCTCACCGATTCGGGTTGACTCGGTCATCCTCACATCGTTCTCGACTCTGCTATCTGTTCGGATAGCAGCTCAGGATACGCTGATCCGAGACGACGACAGACAGGGTGCGAGGCTCCTGCGACGAGTCCGACCGGAGAGGTCGAGCCCGTGGGGGTTCCAGCCTCCGTCAACGCCAGCGACGCGAAGATGGCCGCTCCCTGACGAGCGGCCCGTACGGCGGCCTTTTCGACAGAGGTCGGGACGGGGGAGGGATGAATCGGCCCTTCGCTCATCACACGCGGCCCGACACCGCATGGTTGTCGCGACACGATCGCCTGCGATCGTGTCGGCGTGACGATACCCGCCGGCCCCATCGAGCCAAGGTACGTCTGCCTTCCGCTGCAGGCGCCTCCGCACGTCGATCATCCCGAGGACGTCGACATCGCGGTCGCCCTCGAGATCTTCAACAGCACCGAGCTGAGCGAAGAGATCTGGGCCGCCAACAACCACGATCCCGACTTCCAAACGTGATCGGCTCGTCCCGGCGAGCGGCGCAAAGCGGTGGTCGCTGACAACGTCTCGCGCTGCTCGCCGCACTGGCGCTGCCAGCCAGGTGCTGACGCCCTGTGACATCCTTGTCGTGTGACGGTGTCGACGGTGGCGCCCCCGAAGCCCGAGCCGGAATCCGAACGGCGCCGGCGGAGCTGGCCGCACCGCTTGCTGCTCGGAATGGCGGCGATCGCGGTGCTCCTCGCTTCGGCGACGTGGTGGTTCTTCGACGGCCCGGGCAGGCGCTACCAGGACGGCACCTCGAGCATCATGGCCGCCCGGGTCGACGACGAATCGGTGGTCGTGACGTTCACCGGCGGGAAGCCGCTCGCCGTGTCCGAGCTGTGCGGCGATGACTACGAGGCGACCGTCGAAGAGTCCGACACCACGGTCACCGTGACCGTGCAGAGGTACCGCCTCCGGCCGCAGCCGCCGTTCCGCTCGTACGGGTGCACCATGGAGGGGTACGCCCGAACCGTGTCGGCCGAGCTCGACGGGCCACTGGGAGATCGGGATCTCATCGACGGCACGACCGGTGAGAACGTGGACGTCCGACGGACCCCGGTGTGGGGTGCCACCTGGCTGCCCGCTGGATGGTCGCTACAGGAAGAGAGCGGCTCCTCCTCCGACCAGTGGTCGTTGCGGTACGGGCCCGACCCCAGCCGCGAGAGCCCGTACGTGTGGGTCGGCACCGACGGTTCCGGCCGACCGCCGACGGTGCGTGGTGCATCCGAAGCCGTCTCGGTCCGCGGGACCGAGGGGACGTTGTACACCGATGACGTCGTGCGCTCCGTGGTGTGGACGGAGAACAGCGAGACGATCACCGTGATGGGAACCCTGAGCACTGAGGACGTACTTCGGATCGCCGACGGCCTCCAGCCGACGTGACGACCGAAGGGGAACCACGCGTCGGCGCCTCCCGCGGTTCGCGCGGCGACGGTCGCGCCGAATCGCTGCTCGGCGCGGTCCGTCAGCTCGCAGGCTCCACGAGCTGACCTGCGGACCAGCGGTGCTCGGTGGCGCATGACGGGTCGGGCGGTACCACCCAGCGACTTCCTGTGCGGTAGGTGTCGAAGTCCTCCCCGCCCTCCCCAGGGCTCGAACCCCCGCCGCCGACGGCGATGCGGTCCCCATCCCGAACCTCGACGTCCCCGTCGCCGGTCTCGATCACGATCGCGTCGCCGGACCACCGCGTCGACTCCGCCGACCAGGCCACGAAGAACCGGTCGTTGCCGGGCAGGTCGGCTGCGACGCCCTCGTCGGTGAGGGGCTCGATGAACACGCACCGATCGGTCACGACGAGCACCCCCGACAGCAGCGCCTCTCGGCCATCCGTCGGTCCGTCGACGAG
>CAZVVS010000532.1:0-3387 GCA_964630585.1 uncultured Gordonia sp. | reverse complement strand
GTGAGGTGCTTCTTGGTATCAGCCGACGTGGCCTCGGCAACACCGAGGATGGACCCACAGTGGCGCACAATGGTCATTCGTCGCCTGCCGGGGTCAGGTTCACATGTTCTCGTGAGGGCCGAGCGATGGGCGTGGGCGGCGCGGTTCGAGGGCGGTCAGGTTGCCGCCTCATCGAAACGATGGGCCGAGCACGCGCGCTATCAGCCACGCACCTGCTGAGAGCTCGTAGGGCACAAAGGACGGAAACATCACGAGGCCGCCGATCTCGATGGGCTGATCCTCAACGCGATGAGGGAACCTCACACGCGCCCCGTCGGTCAGCGCTACGACCGCGGTCAGCTTGCGGGTCGAGGTGTCTGCGTGGAGATCGACAGTGGTCGGCCGATCGGATCCGAGGACCACGACAACTGGGGGGTCGTGATCTCGGAAGCCGTGCAGCGTGAAGCGGAAATACCCGTCGTTTGCCGCCTTCGTTGCCTCAACAAGGGGCGGGAGCAGCGCTTGCGCGGAGTTGGCATCCAACCGAATCTCGCCGACGTCTGGCTTCTGCGGCGACTGATAGTCGGGGGTGCAGGCCTGAAGGATCTGCTCGACAGCCTCACGGCTGAGGAGCATGCCCGATGCGACGCCACTGATGTGCTGGTTGCCAGGCCCGTCGATGGCGACGAGCGCGGGAAACGAGGTGAGGGGTTCGGTCATCTGAAGGTCGGACCGTGCAGCCAGCCGACGAGCGCGTACCGCGCACCGGACATGACAGGGGTGACCGAGTGGTGGAGGAACGAGGGGAACACGGTGACCGCCCCCTGATCCTGGGACGCCAGGTTGCCCTCCGGGAAGAAGACGAGATCCCCGCCGACGTAGGTGGCGGGGTCCGAGAGCTGCACGCTGTAGCTGAGCTTGCGAGTGCTGAAGCGCTGACCGGCGTCGTGGTGTGGGCGGAAGTGATCGTTCTCGCTGGCCTCGTACCAGAGAATGTTCGGAGAGTCGTGGATCGCAAGAGGTGCGAGGTCGAATCGGAAGATCTCAGAGTTGATCACGGAAAGGTGTTCTGAGAGTCGCCGGTAGATCCAGCCGGTCCCGTCCACCGGGACCGGCTGCTGGCGCACACTCCTTGTGGTGGGATCGATCCGGCCCTCGTGGGGATCCGCGGTGTACGACTGCACCTCCGCGTATCGCCATGATTCCGGCTCGAGCAGGGACACGATCCGTTCGCATTCATCGACGGTGAAGAGACTGTCGACGGCAATGTCAAGGTAGCGCGAGTTCGCCAGCAGGGCGAGGTCGGCGACGGGGCCGCCCGCGCGAGTCCACTGCTCGGTCACGGCTCGCTCCCGGGTTCGATCAGCCCAGCATCGGCGAGGAGACGCGCTGTCTCCTCGAGTCCCTCGCTGTGAAGGAGACCATCTTGGGCCGAGACCTCTGCTCCGGTAGGTTCGCCGAAGATCAGACGCACGACGCCAGCCGCGTGGGTGTCATCGGCGATGATTGTACGTGCCCCCGCGATGATCGCCCAGCGGTCGGGGCCGAGCGACCGGTAGGCAAGGCCACCGCTGACACAGGAGTCCCACGCCGCAGACTGGGACGAACGAGCGGCTCCAACTCGCCCGGTGGGTAGCCCGCAGTTGGCCCAGCTGGGTGACCTAGGTGGTATGAGACACCCTCCGAGGCCACCACCGCTGTGATCGATGCGGACGTCGACCCAACAGGTCGGACTGCGAGTCACGAGGGGGAGCACCTCCCAGCCGACTGGAACAAGGAGGCATTGCCCAGCGGACACGTCGGTGCCACCCATCATCTCGATGTGGGTCGTCGTCGAGGGTCGCGGGTCAACTCGCCCGACGATGGCGTGGACTGCGCCCTCGATGATGAAAGACAGACGCGGTGCTTCTCCCCGGCGAGGCTGCGCGGCTCGTCCCATGGTGTAGGTCACCGAAACCTCGGTGTGGCACGGATGCCCGAACGCGCTCTCGATCGTTGCCGCTAAACGTCCGAGGGCGGGGTGGCATCGATCCTCATGTTCGAGCCGCAGTGTCCAGCCCTCTTGGAGCGCTGTCAGCATCGCCGACTCCTCGAGCGACTCACAGTCCTGTGCGAACTCACCCGACACGAAGGTCGCGTCCGGCGACCTCGTCCTTCCATCGAAGTGAGGGGTCGCCAACTCGGCAGCGGTGAGGCTCGAGACGTGGCCGCCATTGACCTCGGTCAACCTGGGCCGGGCACCGTCGATCAGCATCGACGGATCGAAGTCGAGCTGGTGCCTCAACTTCGCTCGGGCGCGATCGCGGAGGTCCTGAAGCCCCCGAAACGCCAGATCGAAGGGAGCGGGTGCGCCCGGGCCCGGCGCCAGGAATCCGGGGCCGGGCGATGACCCGGGCGCCATCTGTCCGGCGTTGATCACGAGCCCCATCGCACCTCGCACTCAGGAGAGCTCGGTCAGAGCGGCCAGGATGGCGTGTCGGTCACGGGCGACAGGTCGCAGGACACAGTCACGGGCAAGTTCCTCGAGGGCCTCGAACACGGCCCGTCGTGCACCCGCGCTGGACGGCACGGTCCGCTCGGCCAACCACCGGACGACCTCGTCCCCCGCCAACTCTGTCGCGCCCGGTCGGGCGCCGCCCGGGGTGAGGATGACCGATGGCCGGAGCCGGCCTCCTTCTGGTTCGTCACCCCAACGCGGCACGGTGAATGCTGGGCAGTCGAGATCGAGTACTGACGTGGGGCTCGCGCTCACCGTCCAGCCGCGACGGCGGATGGCCAGCTCCGTGCCCGCCGAGGCGCGGAAGAGCCCCTCGGCAAGGCCTATCGTCTGGGCTCCACGCGTCAGCATCCGAACTCGGACCACGCTCGCCGTACCTTGCCCGACGGCGCAGTCAAGGCCCACGTACTGCGCGACAGCGTCTGTGAGTTCGGTCGCAGTCCAACAGCGTGCAAGAGGCCGGCCCAGGCAATCAGCGAGGACCGCGAACTGGCGCAGGCCGGCCGAGGTGCCCCCGGCGATGGCGTGCAGAGCGATCGGGTATGGGGCTGCCTCGAGGATTGCGCAGTGAGCAGAGACCGCGTCCCGCACGTGTCGGTGGTTCGTGCGGATCAGCACCGGCCCGGTCGCAGCCTGTATTGCAGTCGTTCCGAACGCCTCGCCGATGAGTACTCGATCTCCAACACACGAGCTTGGCGGCAGATCGAGATCGAAGAGCTCCTGCCGTGCGAACACGCCGACCCGTCGGGCACGCACGCGGGCCGCGCCCTCTTCATCAAATGCGGCTAGGACTTCGCCGTCGCTCGTGACCGGGGGGACTTGGGGTCCAACGGCAGCGGAGCGCGACACGAGAAACCCGAGGTGATCGAGTCGCCGAAGGACGGCCGAGACGATTTGTGCCGCTTCCGTCC